>JAAFHS010000099.1 GCA_013298485.1 Rhodobacterales bacterium | reverse complement strand
TTCCGCCCCGGCAGCAACGATTTCCTCTCGACCCTGATCCGGGGCAGCCGGGTCGAGAAGATCCTCTTCGCCGCCACCAAGGCCGACCATCTGCACCACAGCCAGCACCCCCGCCTGACCGCGATCGCCGAGGCGCTGCTGGCCGAGGCGCGGGCGCGGGCCGATTTCGCCGGGGCCGATACGGCGGCGATGTCGATCGCGAGCTTGCGCGCGACGGTGGAGGAGGTCGTGACGCGTGGCGATGACACGCTTGATGCCGTGCGCGGGCGGCTTTTGACGACCGGTAAACAGGCTGCGATGTATGCGGGCGAATTGCCCGCGGACCCTGCGCGCCTTCTGTCGCCGGCGCGCGAAGGGGCCGAGGCCTGGCTCGATGCCGAATTCGGCCTGATGGAATTCGCGCCTGCGCGGATGACACAGCGCCCCGGTGACGGTCCGCCGCATATCCGGCTGGACCGGGCGGCAGAATTTCTGATCGGGGATTGGTTATGATGAATCACAACCGAAATCACAAATTCAAGCATCTCAACTTGCCCAGACTTTCACTTTTCGAACATTCAGCGATCTACCCATGACCGATGACCCCAAACCCCTGCGCCGTCCCGCGCTGATGGAATTGGAGGGCGAGGCCGACCCCGGCCTTGCCGCACCCGTGCCCGATGCGCTGCCCGTGGGGGCCACCATGCAGGCGGCGGCAGAGGTGGCCACGCTGCGCCCCGCCGGCATCACCCGTTTTGCCCTGTGGGCTTTCGGGTCGCTGTTCAGTTTCGTGATCTCCATCGCCCTCTGGGATTTCGTCAACGACCTTTTGGCGCGCAACACCATCCTTGGCTGGATCGGGTTTGTCCTGATCGGCGCGGCCATCCTCGCCGCCGTGATCCTGGCCCTGCGCGAATGGGTGGCCTTTGCCCGCCTGCGCCGCCTTGATACGCTGCGCGACGCGGCGGAGGCGGCGCGCGCCACCCATGATCTGCCCGCCGCGCGCGCCATGGTGGCCAAACTGACCCGGCTTTATGCCGCCCGTCCCGAGACCGCCTGGGGCCGCGCGCGCCTCGCCGAACGGCAGGCGGACGTGATGGATGCCGATGCGCTGCTGGCGATGGCCGAGGCCGACATCCTGCATGATCTTGACCAGACGGCGCGGCGCGAGATTGAACAGGCCGCCCGCCGTGTGGCCATGGTGACTGCGCTGGTGCCGATGGCGCTGGCGGATGTCGCGATGGCGCTGTTTGCCAATCTGCGCATGATCCGCCGCATTGCCGAGATTTATGGCGGGCGTGCAGGCACGCTTGGCAGTTGGCGCCTGATGCGGCGTGTCTTCGGGCATCTGATCGCGACCGGGGCGGTTGCCTTGACCGATGATCTGCTGGGGTCCATTGCGGGCGGCGGTGTGCTGTCCAAACTGTCGCGCCGGTTCGGTGAGGGTGTGGTGAACGGCGCGCTGACCGCCCGCGTAGGCGTGGCCGCGATGGAGGTGTGCCGCCCGATGCCCTTTGTCGCCCTGCCGAAACCGCGCGTCACGAACCTTGTCAGCCGGGCCCTGACGGGTCTGTTCGGGCAGGGCGCTGACGCGCCATCATCCCCACCAGCGCAATGATCACGCACAGCATCAGGGCGGCGAACACAAAGGCCGCGCGCAGCCCGAACGTGCCGGCCAGAAACCCCAGCGTCGGCGGTCCGAAGAAATAGCCGAAATAGCCCAGCAACGTCGCCCGTGCCACGGCGCGCGCCCGCGCCTCTGGGGCGGCCTGCCGCCCCACCAGCGAAAACGCCGTGGGCGCAATGACCGACCCCCCGATCCCCATCACGATGAACCCCGCATAAGCCATCGCCGGGCTGACCGCCATGGCCGCGATCAGCGCACCGAACGCTGCCACCACCGCCCCGCCCCGCATCAGCCAATAGGGGTTGACCCGCGTCACGATCCCTTGTCCCGCCAGCCGCGCGAACCCCATGGTCAGCGCGAGCGTGGCAGGCCCCGCCGCCCCTTCGGCCGGACTGCCGCCCAGCGTCTTTTCGATATGCAGCGCCGACCAGTTTTCGGCGGCGTTTTCGGTCATGAACGCGATCAGCACCATGCCGCCCCCGATGACCGGCACCAGGCCCAGGTGGCCTGCGATCTTGCCCTTGGGCGTGACCAACCCCTCGATCCGGCCATCCCGTTCGATGGTCAGCAATGCGAGCAGCAGGGCCGCGCCCGCCATTGCCCCCATCACCCAGGCCGGCGGCCATCCCCATGACCGCATCATGCCCGTTGCCAGGGCACCCCCGGCATAGCCGAACGAATACGCCGCATGCGTCAGGTTCATCAGGTGCAGGCCGCGCGCGTTCTCCAATGCGGCAACCCGCGCGTTCATCAGCACATCCGTCAGCCCGGTGGCAGCGCCACAGCACATCATCGCAAGCGGAAAGATCCAGATCACCGCCGCATGGCCGGGCAGGGCAAAGGCCGCAGCCATCAGGCAGGCCGCCACCGGCAGGGCGACGCGCCCCAGCCCCGCGCCGATCCGGGGGGCCAGCAGCATCGCGCAGACGGCGGCAATCGGCGTCATGAACATCAAAAGCCCCAGCCGCGTTTCATCCACCCCCAGCATGGTCTTGATGTCCGGCAACACTGCGGCAAACGTGCCCCACAAGACACCCATGGCGGCAAAGGCCGCAATGCCGGTGCGCGCGGCGGTCAGGGTGGACAGGATGGACATGGGAAACTCCGTCAATACCGTGCTGTTAGCGCGCTGTCCGACACGGGGCTAGCCCCGCGCCGACCGGGCCCGCAGATTCCCGACATTTCCTCTTTCCCCTTCTGCGAAAGCCCGCTATAGCCCCCCGGTCGCGTCGCACACCCTTGGAGGGCGGCGGACTTACATCAGGAGAAGACCCATGGCACGTGAGATCCCCGATCTTATGGCCGAGGTACGGACGGGGACAGGCAAGGGGGCCGCCCGTCAAGCCCGTCGTGAAGGCTACGTACCCGGCATTATCTACGGCGCAGGCGCAGAGCCGCAGCCGATCAAACTGAACTACAACATGCTGCTGAAGCGGCTGCGTCAGGGCCGGTTCCTGTCGACGCTGCTGAACATCAAGGTCGACGGCATGAAGGACGCCCATGTCATCTGCCGCGGCGTGCAGCGCGATGTGGTCAAGGATCTGCCGACGCATATCGATTTCATGCGTCTCGCCGATGACAGCCGGATCAACCTGTTTATCCACGTCGACTTCATCAACCACGAGGCAAGCCCGGGGTTGAAGCGTGGCGGCACGCTGACGGTGGTGCGCCCCGAGGTCGAACTGGAAGTGCTGGCCAGCGACATCCCCGATCACATCACGGTTGACCTCACGGGCAAGAACATCGGCGATGTGATCCACATCAATGATGTCGACCTGCCCAAAGGTGTGAAGCCGACGATCGACCGGAACTTCGTGATCGCCAACGTCTCGGCCCCGTCGGGCCTGCGTTCGTCCGATAACGACGGCGAAGAGGCTGCCGAGGCCTGATCTTCTCAGGTTATGGATCACAAGGCGCGGCAGGGGCAACCCGCCGCGCTTTTTTAATTTGCAAAGGCAGCGTCGTTCAGTCGCCCTCCATCTTGTTCAAGGTGTCGATAAAGACCCGTACCTTGGCGGACAGGTATTTGCGGCTGAGGTAGAGCGCATAGACATTCAACTCACCACTGACCCAATCTGTGAGGATGGGGATCAGTTCGCCCGCGTGGATATGCCGGGCCACCATGAAATCCGGCTCCATGACAATACCTGCCCCGCGCGCGGCCAGTGCACACAGAATGTCACCATTGCTGGCATGAAGGACGGGGCGCAGGCGGACTTCGGTCTGGACTCCCGCCGCATTGCGAAAATGCCAGTGATCACCCGTGGAAAGATAAGAGTAACTGAGCGTGTCATGTTGCGCCAGATCGGCTGGCACCTGCGGGCAGCCGCGCTGCGCTAAATATGCCGGGGATGCGCAGACCACACTTCTGACAGATGTGATCCGGCGGGCGATCACGTTGGTTGTGGCCGGTTGCCGCGCGATGCGCACGGCGACATCGATGCCATCCGCCGCAAGATCGACCTGGCGGTCGGTAAGGTCGAGACTAAGCTGCAAGCGGGGATAGGCAGCCATGAAATCGGGCAACCATCGCGACAGGCGGTTTATGCCGTAAGACAAGGGGGCACTGATGCACAACAGGCCTGTTGGCTGCATGGCACTTTCGCCCGCTGCGGCGCTGGCCTCGGTCACATCCGACAGAATCTGCTTGGCACGGTTGTAGTAGTCCTGCCCTACATCCGTCACCGACATGCGCCGCGTGGTGCGGTGAAGCAGGCGGGCACCGATGTGATCCTCCAGCGCCGCGATCTGGCGCGATACGGCGGCACCGGATGTGCCCAGTGCCACAGCCGCGCGGACCAGGCTGTTATGTTCGACCACCGCCACGAAGACGGTCATTGCATGCAAGATGTCCACAACTACATTCTTACGGAAAGTGAATCAATTAAGCAATATCAACGGCATTTATCGGGGTTTCTTGAACGAATACCTTTGGCGCATCGGCACCCATCCAACAGCCGATCAAAATGGAGAGTCAAATGAAACACCTTTCCCTAATCGCCGTCCTTACAGCGCTTGTGTCAACGCAGGCCATGGCTGACAGCCCTTGGCTGAACCCAGTAACCCCACCGCCCGCACCGGAAGTGCAGGCACCAGAGGTGGAGGCCAACCTTGCAGTCTTTGACAGGCTGGATTTCGATGTCTTTTCGAACCAGAAATGGGAACTGCTGAACGAAAGCCATGCGGATGACATCGTGGTGACCTGGCCGGACGGACATGAGACCAAAGGGATCGATACTCATATCGAGGACCTGAAAGCGCTGTTCGTGTTTGCGCCCGACATCAAGATTTCCGAACATCCGATCCGCTTCGGATCGGGGTCATGGACGACAGCAACGGGCGTGATGACGGGGACATTCTCGGAACCCATGCCGATTGGCGAAGGCAAGACGATCCCGGCCACTGGCAAGACCTTTGCGCTGGGTATGGTGACAGTGGGTCATTGGACGGATGGCAAGATGGATCACGAATGGCTGTTCTGGGACAATGGCGATTTCATGAAGCAGCTCGGCCTGAGCCAGTGATCCGTGATCGCCAACGTCACTACGCCGTCGGGCTTGCGGTCCACCGACAATGACGGCGAAGAACCAGAAGCCTGATCTTTTCAGGTGCCGGATAAATGGCGCGGCGGGGCAACCTGCCGCGTTTTTTCCTATGTTTTCGGGGCGGTGTACCGGTGCGTTTCGGCTTGCCAGCCGCGCCCGCCGTATCGCAGTGTCTGACATTACTGTGGGGGAACGTCAGATGGCCAGATATTTGCGCATGGCACTCAAAGGGTTGGCCGTCCTTGTTCTGATCCTTGGGGCGCTTGCGTTTTGGAAACGGGATGAGATTGCGCGCCTGATGGCCGTCAACACCCTGTTCGCCCCCGACCGCATCGTCGGCAATTTCGGCCATATGGATCAGTTGTTCTTTCACCGCGCCCTGTCGCGCGGGGACGGCCCCATATCGCCCCTGCCACCGGGGCCAGCGGCGACGTTGCCGCCTGGGGCCGCAGAGTGGATCGCGGATCGCAGCATCACGGGCCTTGTCGTGCTGCATGACGGGCAACTGGTGCATGAAGGCTATTACCTTGGCACCGGGCCGGAGGATCGGCACATCAGCTGGTCGGTGGCGAAAAGCTTTCTGTCGGTCCTTTTCGGCATCATTCAGGCTGATGGCGCCATCGCCTCGCTGGATGACCCGGTGGAAAAATACGCGCCAGCCCTGAAAGGCTCCGCTTATGAAGGGGCCAGCATCCATGACATCCTGACCATGTCATCAGGCGTGGCCTTCAATGAAGACTATCTCGATTTCTACAGCGACATCAACAAGATGGGCCGTGTTCTGGCACTCGGCGGGTCGATGGATGCCTTTGCCGCAGGTCTGACCACGCGGGAGGCAGCACCCGGCACCCGCTGGCACTATGTCTCGATCGACACGCATGTGCTGGGCATGGTGATCCGCGGGGCCACGGGCCGCGACATTCCCGAACTGCTGGAGGACCGGCTGCTGGCACCATTGGGGCTTGAGGCGGACCCGATCATGCTGACTGATGGGGATGGCGTGTCCTTCGTGCTGGGCGGTTTGAACCTGCGCACGCGGGATTACGCGCGCCTTGGCCAGATGGTGCTGCAGGGCGGGCAGTGGCAGGGCGTGCAGATCGTGCCTGCAGACTGGATCGCCACATCGACCAGCCCGCAGGCGGCGGATGGGACGGCCTATGGCTATCAATGGTGGATCCCGTCGAACGCCGCCCCGGGCGAGGTGATGGCACAGGGGATTTACGGCCAGTACATCTACATCAATCCCGGCCTTGGCGTGGTGATTGCGGTCAATGCCGCCGACCGGGGTTTCAAGGAGCCGGGTGTCGGGGCGGCCAATGTCGCGATGTTCCGCGCGATTGCGCAAAACCTGTGACGCCCCCCGCACCTCAGACGGAACGCCAGGGGGCGGGCGCAGGGTTCTGGGGCGGGGGCAGCACGCGGCCCGAATGCACCGCAGGATCGCATCAAACACTTGATTGCACCGCGCGAATCGCGTGAAATTGCGCGGTATGGCTGGCCCCGGGGGAAATTGATGCTGCGCATGGTCTTCGTGGTTCTGCTGGTGATCCTTGGTTTGCCCGCGACGGCACAGCAATCCGAAATCGTCTTTTCCCGGGGTGCCTGGATCGTGCGGATCGTCAAGTTCGACAATGGTGATCTGGCCTGCAGCGCCGAGGTGACGCAGGGCCGCGATACCTTTGCCATCTGGTCCTATCAGAACGGCTATACCGAACTGCAGTTTTTTTCGCCGAACTGGCAATTCGACGGCGGTACGGCCAATCTTGTGGTGCAGATCGACCGGCGCAATGAATGGACGCTCAGCAATGCCGAACTGACCCAGAACTCGGTCTTCTTCGGGCTGGAAAACGAACAGGGTGCTGTCGATTTTCTGATCGAGGTGGCCCAGGGCCGCAATATCTATGTCCGCAATGCCCAAGGCGAATCCGTGATCAGCTATACCCTGTCCGGCTCGCGCGCATCAATCGATGTGCTGGTCCAATGTGAGGCGGCGCTGGGCGGGCTGGACGGCAATCCGTTCAAATAGGCAAGCCCTCTCCTCCACCCGATCCGGTGCGCAGCACCCCAAAGGCTGGGTGCTTCCCCTCCCCATTGTGGGCAGGGGTCAGGGAAGGGGGGCTTGTATGCCCTTGATCGCCAAGTGTTAAAAAAGTGTGAATCCGACCCTGTTTTGAAAAGACAAGTCTATGAAATATAACAGTAAAGTCAGAAATTGACAGCCGTCAATTCTGTGCTGTGTCCATCCAGATCGTGACCGGGCCGTCATTCACCAGGGCCACCGCCATATCCGCGCCGAAGATGCCGTTGGCCACGGCAATCCCCTCCGCCGCCACCATCCCGCTGAATGCCTCATAAAGCCGCTTGCCCGTCTCCGGGTCGGCGGCGGGCGAAAACCCCGGCCGGTTGCCGCGCAGATCGGCGGCCAGTGTGAACTGGCTGACGATCAGTGCCGCCCCGCCCACATCCCGGACCGACAGGTTCATCTTGCCACCCGCATCCTTGAAAATCCGCAGCTTCGCGATCTTGCCCGCCAGCCGTGCCGCCTCGGCCTCGGTATCGCCCTGCATCGCGCACACGAGGATCAGCAGCCCTGCGCCGATCTGCCCCACCACGGCACCATCCACCGCCACCGATG
>JAAFHS010000098.1 GCA_013298485.1 Rhodobacterales bacterium | reverse complement strand
CGATCAATTTCGCCGTCGTCATATCATCGACCGGGCCGACCTTGGACGGGATCACCTCCAGCAGCATGTCCAGCCGGTTGCGGCGGCAGGCGTGGAACAGCCGCGTGATCACCGCCTCCTGTTCCGTCTGCAACGCTGTCGCATCATCCGGGTGGCAAAAGCACAGAACCTTGACCACATGGTCCAGCGGCCATTCCGACAGCCCGCCGAAATCGGGGCCCAGTTCGGGCTCCAACGTCAGGGGCCGCGATCCCGGCCATTCCACGGGGCGCCCGATCCACAACCCCTGCCCCGCCGCACGGTGCAAAGCCTTGTGCCCCAACCGGTTGTCGCACAGCAGGCCATAGCCATCCCGCCCCTGCGCGACCGCCAGCGCCGCATCCAGACACAACTCCTTGAACGCCGCGATCCGTGCCGGTGTCGCGCCTGCGATATCCTCCAGCTGGGCACGATGGTCAAAGGCGAACGCCCGCACCGTACCCCAGGCTTTGCGCCGGTTGGTGGACCAGTGGATCTGCTCCAGCGCTGCATCCTTGCGCAGGGCCGGGGTCTGGACGCCACGGGCAAGAAAAAACTGCAGCTCCTCCCAACTCGGATAGGCGGGGGTGCAGCCATGGCGTGACACCGCGAAAGCCCCGCAGGCATTGGCGTATGTCAGGGCCACGGGCCAGGCCTCACCATCCAGCCAGCCTTTCAAGAGACCCGACATGAACCCGTCACCCGCGCCCAGCACGTTGAACACCTCGATCGGGAAACCGGGGCCGGCCTCACCGTCATCAAGACTGCCGGGGATGTCACCCGTAAAGGCCGCAGCCCCCATCGGCCCCCGCTTGCACACGAGTGTCGCCTTGCTGACCGCCCGCACGGCGCGCAAGGCCGCCATCGTATCGGTGGTGCCGCCTGCAATGTGAAATTCCTCCTCCGTCCCCACGATCAGGTCGAACAGATGCAGATGCGCCTGCAGCCGCGCGGTCACGGCGGCACTTGCGATGAACCGGTTCTCGCCATCGCCATGCCCCGACAGCCCCCACAGATTCGGGCGGTAATCGATATCAAGTGCGGTCTGCGCGCCGTTTTCGCGTGTCAGTGTCAGCGCCTTCAACACGGCCGCCTCGGTGCGCGGATGCGACAGATGCGTGCCCGTCGCCACCACGGACCGTGATTGCGCGATAAAGGCCGGATCAATGTCATCCGCACACAGCGCCATATCGGCGCAATTCTCGCGGTAAAAGATCAGCGGGAAGTGTTTGTCATCGCGGATCCCCAGCAGCACGAGTGCTGTCAGACGCTCCGGGTCTGTCACCACGCCGCGCACATCGACGCCTTCGCGCTGCAACTCTTCGCGGATGAAGCGGCCCATATGTTCGTCGCCCACACGGGTGATCAGCGCCGATCTCAACCCCAGCCGGGCCGTGCCCGTGGCCATGTTCGTGGGGCTGCCGCCAAGGTATTTCTGGAATGACGCCATGTCTTCCAGCCGCCCGCCGACCTGCGCGCCATACAAATCGACCGACGATCTGCCAATGGTGATCACATCCAGCGGCTTCATGCATCCCCCTCATGGCGCCGCAACAGACTCACGATAGCGCACAACTTTGGAATATTTATTCCATAATGCGTGGCCATGAAAGCCCTATTCGCTGGCCATGTTCCGCGCTGACCCCACCGCCACGGCCAGCGACATCGACAGCACGATTGTGGCGGACGGGGATCGGAAGGCCCCGAAGTCAACCTCGGTCACCGTCAGCACGGCCGCGGCCCCGCGCGCCAGCGGGCTGGTCAGCCGGTCGGTCATCACGACAACCGGCAGCCCGCGCCCCTGCGCCTCGGCCGCCAGCGCCACAGTTTCTTCGGCATAAGGCGCAAAGGACACCGCAATCAGCGCGTCGCCGGGCCGCAGCGCATGGCGGTGATCCAGCATGCCCACACCGTCATGCAGCATCGCGGGAACCGCCATCTTGTCAAAGATATAGGCCAGATACGCCGCCACCGGAAAAGACCGCCGTCGCCCCACGATATGCACCGTACCTGCCCGCGCCAGCACCGAAACCGCAGTGTTCAGTGCTGTTTCGTCCAGCGTTTTTGTCAGGGCTTCCAGCGATAAACGCCCCGCCTCGACAAATTCCGCAACAATCGCCGCAGGGCTGCCGCCCGCACTGTCCTTCAGGTTCCGCAGCCGCGTCGCATAGTCAGGAAACCCCGGTGCATAAGCCTCGCGGAACAGTTTCTGCATCTCGGAAAAGCCCGAAAATCCAAGGATCTGGCAGAACCGCATCACGGCGGATGGCGGCACATCCGCCCCCGCCGCCAGTTCCGCCACGGTCGACACGGCAATGCGGTCGGTATGGGCCGCAATGTAATCGGCACATTGGCGCAGACGGCGCGGCAGGTCATCGCCCACCTGCGCCAGACGATCACGGAAATCATCAATCGTGGCGGGCGCGGATGCGGGGGCGGGCGATTGCATCAGTGTCTTTCACCAAACCATGGGCTTGCGCGACAAGGATGGAACAAAAATTCCATAAGGCAAGCCATAAATACGATCCGCCATCTACAGCGCCACCAGCCCCGCCTTGAACCGCCGTGCATTGGCGGCATAGCCTTCGGCCGATTTCAGCAGCCGTGCGCGCGCATCGCCGTCCAGTGTGCGCACCACCCGCCCTGGCGCGCCCATCACCAGCGATCCGTCCGCAATCTGCTTGCCTTCCGTCACCAGCGCCCCCGCCCCGATCAGGCAACCCGCCCCGATCTGCGCGCCGTTCAGCACCGTCGCGGACATCCCCACCAGCGATCCGTCTGCAATCACGCAGCCATGCAGCATCGCCTTATGCCCGATGGTGCAGCGCGCGCCAATCGTCAGTGGATACCCCCAATCGGTGTGCAGCACCGCGTTTTCCTGCACATTGGTCTCTTCGCCCACCGTGATCCATTCATTGTCGCCCCGCAGCACCGCCCCGAACCAGACCGATGCCCCCGCACCGATGCGCACGCGCCCCATCACCTGTGCGCCGGGGGCGATCCAGGCATCGGGATGAATGTCGGGGGATTGTCCGTCCAGCGCATAGATCATCGCGCATCAAACTCCGCATTCAGGGACCGGATGAAATCAGGCAGCCCCGGCTGGCGGTCACGGCGCATGCGCTCTGCCTGAAGAACGGTCTTCAAGTCATTGAAAGTTCTGTCAAGATCATCGTTCACCAGCACATAGTCGTACTCGCCCCAATGGCTGATCTCAGATTCCGATTTCGCCATGCGGCCCGCGATCACATCTTCCGCATCCTGCCCGCGTGATCGCAGGCGGCGGTCCAGTTCGGCAATCGACGGCGGCAGGATGAACACCGACACCACGTCGCGCGCCAGGGCCGATGCCCTGATCTGCTGCCCCCCCTGCCAGTCGATGTCGAACACCGTATCGCGCCCGTCGGCCATCGCGGCCTCCACCGGCGCGCGGGGGGAGCCGTAGAAATTCCCGAACACCTCGGCATGTTCCAGCATCTGGCCCTTGGCGACCAATCCTTCGAATTCCGGACGACTGACGAAATGATACTCCCGCCCGTCCACCTCGCCTGGCCTTGGCGCGCGCGTTGTGGCCGAGACCGAAAACCGCATCGTCGCATCCCACGCCATTAGCATCCGCGTCAGCGTCGTCTTCCCCGCCCCCGACGGCGATGACAGGATCAGCAGCAGCCCCTTGCGCGTCATGACCTATTCCACATTCTGCACCTGTTCGCGCATCTGATCGATGACCGTTTTCAGGTCAAGCCCGATGCGCGTCAACGCGATATCGGCGGCCTTGGAACACAAGGTATTCGCCTCGCGCATGAATTCCTGCATCAGAAAATCGAACTTGCGCCCCACCTGGCCCTTATCCTCCAGCAGGGCCTGCGCCGCCGCGATATGGGCGCGCAGGCGGTCCAGCTCTTCGGTCACGTCCGATTTCACCGCGATCAGCGCCAGTTCCTGCTCCAGCCGGGCGGCATCGACGCCCTCCGCCATCACCCGCGCAATCGCCTCCTGCATCGCCATGGCCACGTGGTCGCGCCGCGCCAGTGCCGCCTCGGCTGCGGCCTGTGTCAGCCGCGCCACCTGCGCCAGCTGCCCCGCGATCACTGCGTGCAGGGCCGCCCCTTCTGCCGCGCGCATTGCCTGAAAATCGGCAATCAATCCCGGCAGATCGGCCATGATCGCCGCGCGCAAGACGCCCGTATCCTCGTCCGTGCCGCCGTTTTCCAGCACCCCCCGCATCCCCAGCACATCCGCAGGCGACGGCTGCGCCAGCGTCAGCCCCGCCGCCATCGCCGCCTGTTCCACATCGGCAAATGCGCGCAGCACCGATGCCACCGCCGCCTGGTTCAGGCGCAGCCCCGCCTCGCCATCGCCATCGCGCGCGACCCGCAGGTTCAGGCTGATGTTGCCCCGCGCCACGGCCTTGGCCAGATCCGCACGCACCATCGCCTCCAGCCCCGCGATCCAGTCGGGCACGCGCAGCCGCAGATCAAGGCCCTTGCCGTTCACCCCCCGGATATCCCAGGCCCAACTGGCCCCCGCACCCTGCCCCTTGGCCGCCGCAAAGCCTGTCATCGAAATCGTCATCGCGTCCCCCGGCCCGGTTTCCGGGCATTTACCATTTTACAAGATTCCACCTGATCCCGGCAAAATCTGCGGTATGTTAAGGCTCTGGTAACACTGATTGCCGCAGCATTAACCATCTCTTCTGCGGACTTAGCAGAGGGGGTGGGTTGCGACAACGGAAAGCCTGTCAGAGGTCGGGGAAGACAGACATGGTCATTGAATGGCGCACACGGGGGGGCGGCGCGGTGCCGGTGGCAGGCATCGCCGAACTGCGCGGCTATTGGCAGGCCCTGTGCCGCGGCCCGCATCTGCCGCGCCGCACCGACATTGATCCGCGGGGCCTCGCCACAAGCCTGCACCAGATGATGATCGCCGAAGAGATCGCCCCCGGCCTCGCCCGCCTGCGCATCGCGGGCGCGCTTTATGCCGATACCATGGGGATGGAGGTGCGCGGCATGCCGCTCTCGGCCCTGTTCGACACGATGGCCCGCCCTGCATTGGAGGGCGTGCTGCGCGATGTCTTCGCAGGCCATACCGCCACGACCCTGCTGGTTGAGGCGGAACGCGGCCTGGGCCGCCCGGGGCTGCAGGGCCAGTTGCTGCTGCTGCCGCTGGCGGATGAAGGGCCGACGCGCCTGATGATCGGCTGCCTTGCCCTGCATGGCCAGACAGGCCGCACGCCGCGCCGGTTCAACATCCTGCATGTGACACGGGACGCGCTGCACGCACGCGATGTACCCGACCGCGCCGAGAACCTTGTGCCCTTCAGACAAACGGCCCCGGAAAAGGGGCCGCCGTCCTACCTGCGTCTGGTCACCTGATTACAGCGCCATGCGCTTGCCTTCGCTGCGCAGCGCCGACAGCTCTTCCGCCACCAGAAACGCTAGCTCCAGCGCTTGCGACGCATTCAGGCGCGGATCGCAGGCGGTGTGATAGCGGTCCGACAGGTCCTCATCCTTGACGGCGCGCAGACCGCCCGTGCATTCGGTGACATCCTGCCCTGTCATCTCGAAATGGACGCCGCCGGGGATCGTGCCTTCCGCCTTGTGGACGCCAAAGAATTCACGCACCTCGCGCAGCACGGAATCAAAGGGCCGCGTCTTATAGCCGGATGCCGCCTTGATCGTGTTGCCATGCATCGGATCGCAGGACCAGACGACGGATGCGCCTTCCTCGCGCACCGCTTTGATCAGGCGCGGCAGGTTTTCCCCCACCTTGCCCGCGCCAAAGCGCGCGATCAGGGTCAGCCGCCCGGCCTCATTGGCCGGGTTTAGCTTCGCCATCAGGATCTTCAGGTCTTCCGCCGTCGTCGTCGGCCCGCATTTCAGCCCGATCGGGTTCTGCACGCCGCGGCAGAATTCGACATGCGCGCCGTCCGGCTGCCGCGTGCGGTCGCCGATCCAGATCATATGCCCCGACCCCGCCACCGGCAGGCCCGTGATGCTGTCGATCCGGCACAACGCCTCTTCATACTCCAGCAGCAGGGCCTCGTGGCTCGTGTAGAAATCAACCATCGACAGATGATGCGTGGTGTCCGAATCCACCCCCGCCGCCGACATGAAATCCAGCGCATCCGAGATGCGGTTGGACAGTTCGCGGTAACGTTCCGCCTTGTCATGCTCGGCAAAGCCCAGCGTCCAGGAATGCACCCGGTGAATATCGGCAAAGCCGCCGGTTGAAAACGCACGCAACAGGTTCAGGCTGGCCGCCGCCTGGGTATAGGCCTGCAGCATGCGGCCTGCGTCGGGCATCCGCGCTGCGGGCGTGAAATCGAACCCGTTGATGATATCGCCGCGATAGCTGGGCAGTTCCACCCCGCCGATGACTTCGGTCCCGGCGGAACGCGGCTTGGCAAATTGCCCCGCCATCCGCCCCACCTTGATGACCGGCACCTTGGCGCCATAGGTCAGCACGACCGCCATCTGCAGCATCACGCGGAACGTGTCGCGGATGTTGTCGGCACTGAATTCCGCGAAGGATTCCGCACAATCCCCGCCCTGCAGCAGGAAGGCTTTCCCCTCTGCAGCCAGGGCGAGCTGCCGCTTCAGCTTGCGCGCCTCGCCCGCAAACACCAGCGGCGGATACTTGGCCAATTGCGCCTCAACCGCCTGCAATGCGCCCGCATCGGGATAGTCCGGCATCTGCACGCGCGGCTTGGCGCGCCAGTCCGATTTGCTCCAGCCCTTGGTCATGGGTCTTCTCCGTCAGTTTACCCGCGCGGATATACGTGGCCAAACGGGTGTTGGCTAGGGCAAGATCGCAGAATCCGATCAGGATCGCCCTTGCGGCGGCCCCTGATTTCAGATTTGCATGTGTCGATACCGACGCAAACAGGTCGCCCGATGCAAAGCCCACAGCGTAAAGCCACTTCGGTGGCCAAAATCGATGCGCCGCGCCGGTTTGTGTTTCTGTTGCTGGACCGCTTTACCATGATCAATTTCGCCGGCGCGATTGAGCCCTTGCGCCTGGCCAACCATGTCGCGGGACACGCCCTTTATACCTGGGCCCTGGCGGGTGAAGGCGGGGTCGAGAAGACCTGTTCCAACGGCGCCACCTTCCGCCTTGATTTCGGGCTGGATGAGGTGGACCGCGACGATACCGTATTGGTCTGCGGCGGCATCGACATCCAGCACACCACGACAAAGGCCGTCGTCGGCTGGCTGCGGCGCGAGGCGCGGCGCGGGGTGACCATCGGGGGCCTGTGCACCGGGGCCTATGCGCTGGCCAAGGCGGGGCTACTGGACGGCAAGAAGGCCACCGTGCACTGGGAAAACCACGATGGCTTTGCCGAAGAGTTTGAAGAGGTCAAGCTGTCGAAATCCGTCTTCGTGATGGATGGCAACCGCTGGTCCACCGCCGGAGGGATCAGTTCCATTGACCTGATGCTGCGCATCATCGCGCAGGACCATGGTGAGGATATGGCCAATAACGTGGCCGACCTCATGATCTATTCCACCATCCGCACCGATCAGGATACCCAACGCCTGTCCGTCCCCACCCGCATCGGCGTGCGGCACCCCAAGCTCAGCCAGGTCATCCACATGATGGAGGGCAACATCGAAGACCCGATGTCGCCCGCCGATCTGGCCGAAGAGGTGGGGATGTCCACCCGCCAGCTCGAACGCCTGTTCGCCCGCTATCTGAACCGCAGCCCCAAGCGGTATTACATGGAACTGCGCCTGCAAAAGGCCCGCAACCTGCTGCTGCAGACGGATATGAGCGTCATCAACGTG
>JAAFHS010000097.1 GCA_013298485.1 Rhodobacterales bacterium | reverse complement strand
ATGGTGGAGGACGAAATCAGCGTGCTGACCGCGCAGTGGCGGGCCGTAGATGTCGACCCTGACGGCACCCTTCTGGCCGGGGTTCTGCCGGACCCGACCGCGCTGGATGCCTTTGACCGCGTGCAACTGGCCGCCGTCATCCGGACCTGTCGCCAAAGCAGCAGCCTTTCCGCCGCAGGTCGACACCTCTTTGCCGCTTCACGCGCCGAAAAGGCCAGCCAGAACGATGCCGACCGGCTGCGCAAGTACCTCGCGCGCTTCGGGTTGGACTGGGCCGCGGTTTTAGCTTGATAACTACATGGTAAGACCTGCGTTTCTGGCCCTAAGGGTTCCCGCCCTATTGCTCTTTGGGGCTCAACCCTGTTGCTTGTGTTAAAATTATATTGGGATTTGGAGCAGCTATGGTTGGCGGATGGATCGGACGGCTTTTTGGCGGCAGTGAACAGCGCGTTGACAGCCGTATCAGCGCGGACTTGGGGCGCCTGAACAAGGCGAAGGCGGGTCTTGCGGACAAAGCAATCCGCTATGTCCTGACGGGCGAGGGCGGCGAAGTGCTTTCGACGCTGTCCACGATAGATCCAGCTTTGGTCTTTGGGCGCGGATGGAGTTCGAGCGATCAAATCCGCTTTGGTCGGGCAACCTGGCTTGTCCGCACGGCACCAGCCGCTGAAACAGCACTGCGCTACGCTGAAATCATCGCGGCGTTAGATCGCAATACCGTCGAACTTCCCGGGTTTGCCGATACACCGCCAGCCCTTCGTGCCTTTGTCAAGGCGGCAGCCGAAGGCTTTCAAGAAGCCGAGAGTTACCCGCGCAAGATGTACACAGGGGCTGTCGTTGTGACTCCAGCGTTCCTTGCAGACCTGGCAACGTGTGCCGGTGCCAAACTGGTTGATCTGTGGGGTTTGCTCTTTGCCTTCAATACGCGTTGGCAATACGGCGAACGCGAGGGCCGGATCATTCGGCAGGCGCTTGACTTTGTACCGCTGGTCCGGGCCCACCCCGACACGGTTTTGGCGGCGGCCAGGCGCCTTTCGGCAGACGGGCGAGCCGACCTGATTGAACAGCTGGGCAAATGGAAGGTTCTTGACCTCCGGGAGCTGCGGCAGGTTGTCCTTTCGGCGCTTGGGGACTCGGCAAAGTCCGTGCGCGAGGCGGCGCGGGCCGTCCTGAAACTGGAAGCTGAAGCGGCGCTGTTTGCCGATCTTGCGCCGCTCCTGGGCTCAGGCCAGTCGCAGGTTCGCCAGTCGGCGGCAGAGATTCTGGCCACCTTAAAGGTTGCCGGGGTCAGCGATCTGTTCACCACGCATCTGGAGCAGGAGAAGACCTCCGCGGTCAGAACTGTGATCGAGACTGCGTTGCGCGTTCAGTCGATGCCGTCTGGCACCAATGTGGTTAGCGAAGACAGCGATGGGCGCGCGGGTTATGTCGCGCTGGACGGAAGCTTTGTCACGATCCCGCCGATGAAGCCGGTCGAACCGGTTCGCACGGATGTTCTGGGACAAGCTGACATTGCCGCATTGGACATTCTGGTGCGTGCAGAGAATGCCCGGCGGCAGGAATTCAACAAGACGTCGCAGTGGAAACAGCAGCCGCTTGCTGATGACACGGCAAGAAAGGCTGTCGCATTTCTGAATGGTGGACCCTCACAAAAGGCCGGTTCGCGTGGCTTTCACGACCAGTTCGTCGTTTATCAGACCTACGAAAAATGGTTGAAACCAGCGCTTGCGCGCATGCCGACAGCGACTGCTTTGACCGCCATGATCAAGTTGACCCATACCCCGAGTACGGCGTTCAAAGAGCAAGGTTGGGGGCCCGCCGCAGCAATCATTGATTATGTTCAGACGCCGGACGCGGATTTCCGGCTGATCGACAAGTTGTTCTGTGATACTCGGATTGACTTCCATTTTGGGGGTTATACGACACGCGGTTCGCGGCAAATCAAACCCGGTGACGTGTTGCGCAGTATCCTAGACAGCGCAACCTATGGTGGCGGTGGCATGGCCCTTGGGCCGATTCCACCAGATGCTGTCTGGCCTTACCTAGCCGAACATCTTGACATCTTTGCCGAGGCCTTTGGCCTCAAGGCGCCAGGCACGCCTGCTCCGGACAAGTTGCGCGCGGTCGAGCTTCTGAAGTTTCTGCCAAAGACCCCGGCCGAGTTCCTTGGCCCTCTGCTCGACATTGCGACAGGCACCGGCAAAACTGGCCGGGATTCTGCGCGGTCCCTGTTAAAGGGCGCACCCGGTCTGACGGGGATTGTCTGTTCCTTGCTCAAGGATGGCCGTCAGGACACCCGTGCAGGGGCCGCACGCTGGCTTGGCGAGATCGGTGATCCTACGGCGCTTCCCGCCTTGACCGAGGCGCTGAAGACCGAGAAGTCCGAAGTTGCGCGCGCTGGAATGCTGGGGGCCTTGCGCGCGCTTGGCGCGCCGATTGACCACTATGTCGGGCCGAAAGCCCTGATCAGCGAAGCCCAAACCCTGCTGAAGAAGGCCAAGACCGACAAACTGGAATGGTTGCTGAAAACGGGGCTTCCCGCCTTGCAGTTTGCCGACGGCAGCAGGGTTCCGGACGAGGTGCCGCGCGCTTGGGTCGTGCTGGCTGCCAAGCTGAAACAACCCGGCGGAAACGCGCTGTTTGACATCTATCTTGACCAACTGGCCCCGGCCTCGGCCCAAAAGCTATCAACCCATCTTCTGGATGCCTGGATCAACTATGACACCGAAACCGCCAGTCACGAAGAGGCGAATGCTTACGCGCTAGCCAATGCTCAGTCGCGGCATTTGCAACTCGTCAAATGGCTGAAAGACTACACGGTCGAGAAGGCGTTTCGCGATCTCTATAATGAGAAGCGCGGGGCATATCTGAACAGCGGCGCCGAGGCCAAGGGGCTTTTCGGGCTGGCGGTGCGGGCGGCGCCAAGCCATGCGGCGGCGCAGGTCAGGAGTTACCTCAAGCATCACGGTTCGCGGACGGCTCAGACGTCGGCCATGTTGGAAATGCTGTCCTCAATGGCTGATCCGGTGACGCTGCAGGTGGTGATCTCGGCTGCGACACGTCTGAAGCAAAAGACGGTACAGGCCCATGCTGCAGCACTTGTGCAGGCGGTGGCTGAACAGCGCAACTGGACAATGGCCGAATTGGCAGACCGCACTGTGCCTACTGCCGGTCTGAACGATGACGGCGATCTGGAGTTACCTTGCGGACCCGAGGCGAAACCCTATGCCGCGCGGCTGGACGCAGAGTTGAAGTTTGCGCTGTTCAATCCCGACGGTAAAGCGGTCAGTGCCTTGCCCGCCGGTGATGATGAACAGACCAAGGCGAGCAAGTCCTTGTTGAGCGTCTCGAAAAAGGAACTGGCGCAGGCCATCAGCATGCAGAGCGCGCGCCTTTATGAGGCGCTCTGTAGCGGACGGACCTGGCCGACAGCCGACTGGCAGCGGGATTTCCGCGAGCATCCGCTGATGGCGCGCCTGACCGAGCGGATAATCTGGCAAGGGCTTGATGCCGAGGGGGAGGCGCTTGCCACGTTCCGCCCGATGCCCGAAGGTGATCTTTCGGATGCATCGGATGATGCAGTAGACCCGTCAGCATTTGCCAGTGTGCGGCTGGCCCACGCCGCCCTCTTGCCGGATAGTGAGCGCTTAGCATGGATTACCCACCTGAAGGACTACGAAGTGAAGACCCTGTTTGCGCAGTTCAGCCGCCCTGTGCTGGGCCTGACCGACGCGCAGAAAGGCGCAACGCAGATTTCTGACCGGAAAGGCTGGATCACCGACACCTTCACGTTCCGGGGAAATGCGACCAAGCTTGGCTATCAGCGCGGCGAGGCGATGGATGGGGGGTATTTCTCGAATTACTTCAAGACCTTCAGCGCAGCAACGATCTTCGTTGATATCGCGTTCAGCGGCAATGGCGTGCCGGAAGAGAACGTCACCGCGGTAATGTTCGACCTCAGTTTCCATCGGCTAAGCAGCAATGGGCGTGCGGGTAAGCAACTTCCATTGAAAGAGGTACCACCTGTGCTGTTATCCGAATGCTGGAATGACTATTACGACATTGTCGCTAAGGCCTCGTTTGATCCGCAATGGGAGAAGAAATCACCATGGTGACGGCATCCCAGAAACTTCCGGCCGAACTGCGTTACCACGAGGAGCTTGCCGTTTTGGCGGCTGCAGATCGTGACCCCAAGCCTGCTGGCTGGCGACTGTCGCCGCGTGCGGTGCGTCGTTTCATCATCGGGGACGACAAGCTTGGCGTCAGTCGCAAGTTCTGGGGTGATGATCCGCTGGTTGACCGCTGCATCGTCGCGCTGATGGGGATGCAAGGGCTGATACTGGTTGGCGAGCCCGGCACGGCGAAATCTTTGTTGTCCGAACTGCTGGCCGCTGCCATCTCGGGTGACAGTTTGCTTGTGGTGCAAGGCTCTGCTGGGATCATTGAAGATCACCTCCGGTATGGCTGGAATTACGCGTTGCTTTTGGCCGAAGGGCCGTCTGAACGTGCTCTGGTGGCCTCGCCGGTCATGGCCGCGATGCGCGATGGCAAGGTCGCGCGCATCGAAGAGTTGACCCGCTGCGCCCCGGAAGTGCAGGACACGCTGATCTCGTTGCTGTCGGAGCGGACGGTTGCAACACCCGAACTCGGGTCGGGCAGAGAGACGCGGGCGGTGCAGGGCTTCAACGTCATTGCCACGGCCAACCTCCGCGATCTTGGCGTCAACGAAATGTCAAGCGCGCTGAAACGGCGGTTCAACTTCGAAACTGTCTTGCCGATTGCCGATCCTTCATTCGAGCGTGAACTGGTGGCGCGGCAAGTGCGCGAGCGGCTGGTCGGGCAAGATGTCGGGGCCAGCCTGTCCCCCGATGTTGTCGACGTTCTGGTTTCAGTGTTTCGCGATCTCAGGACTGGAACGACATCTGAAGGGGCGGTGGTGACCCGTCCGAAAAGCGTGATGTCAACTGCTGAAGCGGTCAATGTTGGTCATGCCGCGTTGCTTGACGCACATTATCTTGATGGCGCAACGCCGGGCGGCGGCCATGTCGCACGGCAGGTCGAAGGGGTGGTCTTCAAGGACGACGCGGAAGACCAGCGGAAATATCGTGCTTATGTTGACACGGTCGTGAAGGCACGCGCGCGCTCGAGCCGGGTCTGGGCCGATTATTTCAAAGCCGCGAAAGCGCGTTCGGATGGATAACGGGACGCTGATCCGCGATATCAGATCCCGGCTTTTCGACGAGAAAGGCAAGGTCTGGCTGGCTCCGATCCGTCATCACTCTCCGGCTTGTGCAGCAGCTCTGGCTGCGATGATCCGCGAGATCCGGCCTTCGCAGATTCTTGTCGAGGGGCCTGAAGACTACACACGGCTGATCCCCGACCTGCTGCATCCGGAAACTCAGCCGCCTGTTGCAATTGCGGCGCTGGTTGATCACAAGGATCGGCCGCGCATTGCTGCGTACTTTCCGCTCTGCGCGCATTCGCCGGAGTTCGTCGCCCTGAAGGAAGGGAAAGCGATCGGTGCCGAGTTGGCATTCTTCGACCTGTCCTCAGACCGCTTTGGCGCGGAGGACGCAGCAGATCTGCCGCCCCATCCGCGAGCGATCCAGGACGAGGCCGCGTTTGACAGTGGCGACTATGTCAGGCGGCTTGCCGAAGAACTTGGTTGCCGTGACGGCTTTGAGCTTTGGGACCACCTGTTCGAGACCCGAATAGGCACCCCGGACTGGCGCGCGTTCTTTGCGGATGTCGGGTCCTACTGTGCAGGCCTAAGGGCAACCTCGCCGAGCGCAGAAGTCACAGACGGCATCAACGCCCGACGCGAGGCCCATATGGCGCGTGCCCTTCAGCGCGCGGCGGGCAAAGGGCCAGTCATCGCAGTGATTGGCGGGTTTCATGCGGCGGGGTTGCTTTCAAAGCCATCCGGCCCAGCAGAGCGCGGCAAACCTGAAAGCATGTCGAGGTCCTATCTGATCCGGTATGGCTACCGCGAAATGGACGCTTTGATGGGTTATGGTGCGGGATTGCCGCAACCAGCCTGGTACGAACGGCTCTGGCAGGCCCATCTCGCGCAACCCGACAGGATGGACTGGCAGGCCGTGGCGCAAGACGTGGTTGGTGCGTTTGTCGGCGAAATGCGGGGCAAAGGCATCACGATTGCGGTGCCCCAGCAGGTGGAACTGTTGCGTTCGGCGCAGCTTCTTTCGCGGCTGCGCGCCCGGCCGGGAGCCTTGCGCCATGACCTGATCGATGCGCTGCGCTCGTCCCTGCTGAAGGGCGAGGCAGGCAGTCTCGACGTCTGGAGCGAACGTTTCCTGACGTTCCTCCAAGGGCATCGGCTGGGCCGCGTGCCTGAAAGTGCAGGTCAGCCGCCACTGGTTGCCGATGCCTTTGCGCGTGCCAGAGCCGCAGGCTTTGATGTGACCGACGGACGCAGGCGCACGCGCGCGCTCGACATCCGGCGCAAGCCTGCCCACCTTGCGGCCTCGCGATTTGCCCATGCGATGAGCCTGTTGGACACGACATTTGTGCAGCATGAAGGCGGGCCGGACCTGATCACCGGGGCGCAACTGACGCTGCTGATCGAACATTGGCTTTATGCATGGTCGCCGCAAGTCGAAGCCAAACTGATCGAAGCGTCAATCCATGGCGATACACTGCCTGCCGCCTGTCTGGGCGCTCTTTTGGCTGCCCGCGCTGATCTTCAGGCAGAGGGTCGTGGCGGCGAAGTCCTGCCGCTGGTCATCCTGATCAAGCGTGGGCTACTGGCTGGTCTTGGCGCCGAAATCAGCCCGCTGTTTGATGAACTGGTGAGGGGCCTGCAGGTCAGTGCGCGCATCGATGACACCGCTCGCGCCTTGCAAGACCTTGCAGTCTTGCACAAGGCCCGTGGGCCACTGTCCTTGCGGGATGTCCTGGACCCGGCGCCCTTGTTTCAGGCCGCTTACTTGCGGACGGTCTACCTTTGCGGGGATCTGGAAAAGACTGGCCCCGAGTCCTTGGGCGATGCGCTGACGGCCTTGCGGTTGATCAGTGACCTGCTGCGTGACGACATCGGGGAAGGTCTGGACGCCGCGTTGTTTGACGCGGCAATGGTGCGCCTCGAGCAGGTCGGACCGCCGCCCGAGCTTTTGGGCGCAGCACTCGCGATCCGGATTCAGAATGGTTATCTCCGACCTGAGCGGTTAGCCGAAGCGGTGCGAGGACAGTTCGCGGGATCCCATCTGGAAACGGCCGACCAGATCCGCATTTTGACCGGCGTGATGAAGGTTGCTCCAGCGCTGCTCTGGACTGAACCGCAGATCCTGACGGCGGTCGATGATTTCCTGACCAATGTCAGCGAAACTGACTTCTTTAACCTGCTGCCCGGTCTCAGACTGGTTTTCACCGAATTGTCCCCGCGTGAGACTGACCGGCTGGCCGAATGCCTGGCCGAAACTGCGGGCGGACGGGCAGTGGATTTTGCGGCGCGCACCACGCAGGTCAGCCAGTCCGAGGCCGAGATCGGGCGTGTCTTTGAACAAGAATTCCGCGCCACGCTTGAACACGACGGCCTGGCAGATTGGTTTGACGGCGCCTTGACCGAAAGCCGCATACCATGAGCGAGGAACGTCAACGCCGCTGGCGGCTGGCGCTTGGTCGCTACGCTGAAAAGTCGCTGGGCGGGCTGCAAGGGCTTGATCTGCGCCGGGACGGGGCACTCGACTACCTTTACGGCCGCGAATACCAGCGGCGTGGCCTGAAGGGCGGGCAGGGCGGCGGCTCGCTGGACCCAACCCAGATGCGGGCGGTCGACTGGTTGGGTGAAGCCCGCCGGCTGTTTCCAAAAAGCGTCTTCGATCAACTGCAAAGCGACGCCCTTCAACGCTATAATATCAGCGAATTGCTGA
>JAAFHS010000096.1 GCA_013298485.1 Rhodobacterales bacterium | reverse complement strand
AGCGCCCGCTGGATGGGCAGCGGGCCATCGTCTTCCGTCATCACCAGATCACCGCGCTGCAACAACCCCGCCGCCACCGGGCCGGCTGGTGTGTCCAGCGGCGTTTGCCGCCCGATCCAGGCCCGCGGGTTGGGCGGCGCATCGCCTGTCGTCATCCCGTACCACAGCACCGATGCATGCCGCTGCCCTGCATGGCACAGCGCCACCATATCGGCCACCGACCAGGCCACCGGATCGGGTCCTTCGGAAAACCGGGGGGTCGTGCCGTCCATCCTGTCCGCTACCAGCCGCCAGCGCCGCGTCAGAATATCCCAGGTGAACACCACCCGGATCAGCCCGGTATGCGCCCCGAACGGGTCTGACAGCACATGCCGCAGCAGCCGTCGCCCCTGCCGCTGCAGAAAGATCAGGCCCCGCACCGGATCAAAGAACACCGAAAAACCCGACCGCCCGTTCGGCTCGGCATAGTCCAGCAGAACCGCCGGGCCGGACAGCGGCAGTGTCAGTTCCACTACAAACGCCCCGCGCGGCAGGATCGCATCCGCATCGGTCCCGTTCAACGGGCTGCCACGGTCCGAAAGCGCGATCCACTCCGCTGCTGTCATGCTGCCCGCCCCGCAACCGGCAATACCTGCGCCGCATGGTCTTTTGACGCGCATCGCGCAGCCGACCCATATCCCGCGCCGTTGCGCGGGTTCAATGCCGGAAAGGTCGCGCAAATCTCATCCACGATGGCCTGCTCCAGGCGGCTGGTCACATGCGGGCCCGGAAAAAAGGTGTCTGTCGCGAGGCCCTTGGAAAACACAAGCTGATGGTGGTCAACCAGAAGATGAACATAGTCCACATCGCGGCCTCCGCAAACCCGCATCGCCGCATCGCGGGTTGGCGCTTTCACCGGCATGCCATCACCCAAAATGGCCTTTGCCATCTGCAAAGCCGTGCTTTGCGTATCGGTCAGTTCTGCCCCGGTCGTCATATGTGCCCCATTCCTTTGAGGCAGTTCAAACGTCAATCGGCACGCGCCACCTTGGGCCGCACCAACTGAAAACTCCGCGCTTTGGGGTGCATTGACCCCCGTTTGCCCTGCCTCAGGACTTATAATTCCATTAACACTATGCAAAATGCCCCAAATCGCCACGTACAATCCGGCGTTGTGTGCAACGGTTTGATGGCAGTGTCCGCCGCGCAACATATATACGTTTGGCGATGACGTGGCGTAATTATTGTTTATCAGGCGGCAGTTGTCGCGCACCACATCAGAAAGTATCGCAAGTCACGCGATAAAAAGAAGGTCGGCCCGATGCCCATTGATCCCGTTGCACTGACTGCCGATCTGATCCGTTGTCCGTCGGTGACGCCGGTCGAAGGCGGGGCTTTGGTTCTGCTGGAACGTCTGCTGAAGGATGCAGGCTTTGTCTGCACCCGCGTTGACCGGGGCGATACCGCGAACCTGTTCGCGCGCTGGGGACGGAAGGGGGCGAACAGGTCCTTCGGCTTTAGCGGCCATACCGATGTCGTTCCGGTCGGCGATGCTGCCGCCTGGACGCAAGCCCCCTTCGGTGCCACCATCATCGACGGCTGGATGTACGGGCGCGGGGCCACCGATATGAAATCCGGTGTGGCCGCTTTCGCCGCCGCTGCGATTGATTTTGTCCGCGATACCCCGCCTGACGGGGCGGTCATCCTGGCCATCACGGGCGATGAAGAAGGCGAGGCGACCGACGGCACCATTGCCCTTCTGGATTGGATGGCCACCAACGGCGAATACATGACCCATTGTCTGGTGGGTGAGCCGACCTGCCCCGATACCCTTGGTGATGCGATGAAGATCGGGCGGCGCGGATCGATGACTGCGCAGATCACGGCGACCGGCGTGCAGGGCCATTCCGCCTATCCACACCGCGCAAAGAACCCGCTGCATGCCATGGTGCGGCTGCTGGACGGGCTGGCCAGCCATCCGCTGGATCAGGGCACGGATCATTTCGATGCCTCGACCCTTGCGATCACCACCATCGACTGCGGTAACCCCGCCAACAATGTCATCCCCGCCCGCGCCACGGCAACGGTGAACATCCGTTTCAACGATGTCCATTCCGGTGCCTCGCTGACCGATTGGCTACGGGCGCAGGCGGCGGATGTGCAGATGGAAACCGGCGTGACCTTCGACCTTCAGGTCAGGATTTCGGGCGAAAGTTTCCTCACCCCGCCGGGGCCGCTGTCAGCCCTTGTTGCAAAAGCCGTGCAAGCCGAAACCGGGCGCACGCCCGCGCTGTCCACCACGGGCGGCACGTCGGACGCGCGTTTTGTGAAAGACCACTGTCCCGTCGTCGAATTCGGCCTTGTCGGCCGCACCATGCACCAGGTCGATGAACGGGTGGAGGTGGCACAGATCATCGCGCTGAAGGCGATCCATACCCGCATCCTGCGCGACTATTTCGCGGGAAACTGACGTCTGTTTCGCAGGGCGTCGTGCCATGCCGCCATCTCGCGGCGTCTGGGGCGAAGTGTGGCCCCTTTCCATATAGAATATGGGGTAGTCATCTTTCATTAAGGTGGGCTGCGGCTCCGCCGTCAAAGCTGTAGCCGAACCGCGCAATGTCATCTGCACAAAGCCGGCCCACCAGTGCCGCATCTGCATCCGTGTAGTACCCCCGCCAGTCACGGTTCCGGGCGGTTTCATTGGCGCGCTTCAGGGGTGTCACGCGAAACCCCAGATGCGCCTCAAACGGGGCCAGATCTGCCACCAGATGTTCCAGCCGGGCGTAAAGACTGGCCCGCTCCACCCCCTGATGATCCCGCATATAGGCCGTATAAGGCCACAGGCTCAGGCTGGTCTGGGTTTGCGGATGATGCAGGAAATCACTGAAATTCAATGACTTGGACAGACCGACCGCCGGATGCGCAAAGGCCTGACCCCGCAGCCAGTGATAATAGCTGACGATCCGGTCCCATGGATTGCGGACCAGCGTCAGGGTAAAGAAGGCCGCTACCTCATCCGCCGTCACCAGCCCGTCGATGTCGGCCAATGTCGCATGTTTCCAGACCCGCCCCGCCGTCTTGAGGCCCTTCAACCGCGCTTTGCGCGCCCGCGCCTTGGGCGTATCCCCGATCAGGATATCATCCTTCATTGCCCGATCCTCCAGCGCCAGCGCCAGAGCCGTCCCCCCCGTCTTAGGGATATGCACAAAGATGAAACGCCGCCCCCGCGAGATGATCATGTCTACCCCGCAAGCCGTTGTTTTTCTCTGACGAAATTCACTATCACACCCGGTTTGGCGGCGTGTTCCCGGCAAAGAAAGCCACCAGATTATCGACCGCCATCAGACCCATCGCCTCCCGCACCTCCAGCGCCGCCGTCCCCAGATGCGGCAGCAGCGTCACGTTTTCCATGGCCATCAGTGCGGGCGGCACATGCGGCTCAAACTCATAGACATCCAAGCCCGCCCCCGCGATATGTCCGGCCTGCAGATGCGCGATCAGGGCCGCCTCATCCACCACATCCCCGCGCGAGATGTTGATGAAAAATCCTGTTTTCTTCATATGCTGCAGGGTTTTGGCATTCATCAGGTGATGTGTTGCGGCCCCCCCCGGCACTGCCACCACCACGAAATCCGCTGCCATCGCCGCCGCCATGTCCACCTGCGTGGCGGGCATTCCCGCATCGGCGACCATGGATCGGTTGTAGAAGATCACCTGCATTCCGAACCCGAAATGGCAGCGCCGCGCAATTGCCTTGCCGATCCGCCCCATCCCGATGATCCCCACCGACTTGCCCGACACATGCGCCCCCAGCATCTGCGTCGGCCCCCAGCCGTCCCACTTCGCCGCCCGCAACAACCGCTCCCCCTCGCCCGCCCGCCGCGCGGTCATCAGGATCAGCGTCATCGCGATATCGGCGGTCGCATCCGTCACGGCACCCGGGGTATTGGTCACCTCCACGCCCGCTGCCCGCGCGGCGACCGCGTCGATATGGTTGAAGCCGACACCGAAGTTTGCAAGAATTTTTGACTTTAAATCAGAGACATCCGCAAATACATCGGCCTGAAAACGGTCACCGAGAGTTGGCAGGACACCGTCATAATCGCGCAGGGCCGCGCGCAGCTCATCAGGTGACAGCGGGTGGTGATTGTCGCGCAGGGTCACGTCGAAATGCGCCTGTGCAGCCTCGATCACGCGGAACGGCAGGCGGCGGGTGACAAGGATACGGGGTTTCAAAACAGTTTTCCTCCCAAAGGAACATCATGTCCGGGGCCGATCAGCACAACCTCACCGTCCGCATCCGGCACACCCAGAACCAGAACTTCGCTCATGACCTTGCCAATCTGGCGCGGCGGAAAGTTCACCACCGCCAACACCAGCCGCCCCACCAGCCCTTCGGGCGTGTAATGCCGGGTGATCTGCGCCGACGATCGTTTCTCGCCAATTTCATCGCCGAAATCGACCCACAGCTTTATCGCGGGCTTGCGTGCCTCGGGGTAGGGCTCGGCGCGCGTGATGCGGCCGACGCGGATATCGACTTTCGCGAAATCATCGTAGGAAATCGTCACTTACCCAACTCCCGTCCGCGGTCGGCAGCGGCCCTGACCGCACGTTTCAGCACTGCGGGAAAGCCGGTTTCAGCATCCATCAGAACGCCGAGTGCTGCGGCCGTTGTCCCCCCCGGTGAAGTCACGTTGATGCGCAGCTCGGCTGCACTTTCGGGGGCGCGATGCGCAAGCTCCCCGGCACCCGTCACGGTCGCGCGGGCCAGCTGCATCGCGAGGTCGGCAGGCAGTCCTTCGGCGACACCCGCCGCCGCCAGCGCCTCGATCAGGTGGAACACATAGGCGGGGCCGGAGCCGGAGACGGCGGTGACGGCATCCATCTGATGTTCGCCATCCAGCCGGACAACCTGCCCGACGGCCGACAGCAATTCCTGCGCAAGATCCATGTCCTGGGGTGTCGCTGCCGCATTGCCGACAATCGCCGTGATGCCGCGTCCCACAGCGGCAGGGGTATTCGGCATGGCGCGCACCAGCCGGGTGCCTGGGCCCAGGGCGGCCTCATAGGCGGCAATGGTGGTTCCTGCGGCGACGGTCACGAACAGGGTTCTGCCGCGCCCCAGTGGTGTTAAGACGGGCAGTGCCGCGGCCATCATCTGCGGCTTGACGGCAATCAGAACGACTGCGGGTTCGGGGGGCATTGTGTCGTTCAGATGCAGACCGCGCGCTGCAAGGCCCTGCACCCATGGCGATGGCTGCGGATCGATCACCCAGGCCGCATCCAGCGCAAGCCCGCGTGACAGCCAGCCTTCCAGCATGGCCGACCCCATCTTGCCGCAGCCCAGCAGCACAAGGCCCTGTCGATTGATCTGATCCATGCCCACCCCCTTGCGAAGGTCAGGTTAGGCGCGCCCGTAAGCCTCTGCAATGGCGACATTCATCGCGGCGGCAGGCGTATGATCGCTCCACGCCACCAACTGGAATGCGGGGTAGAACCGTTCCGCTGCCATGACGGCCTGCGCGATCAGCTTGTCAATCTGTTCCGGACCCGCCATCTGCCCACCGGCGAGCAGCAGGCCATAGCGCCACACCATCAGCTTCTGTTCCGTCCAATAGGTGAATGCGCCGGTCCAGACCATGTCGTTGCAGCGGTTCAGCACATCGTAAAGCTCGCCCATCCGGCCCTCGGGCGGCTCCATCTCGAACGTGCAGATCAGGCGCAGGGTTTCATCCTGTGCAGACCAGGCGAGCGTGAGGGAGTAAGTGCGCCACTGCCCTTCGACCGCCATGGCGATCTGATCGTCCGTGACGCGGTCAAACTCCCATGCGTGATGTTCTGCGAGCGTTTCGACGATGTCGATCGGATGCAGATCTTCGGTCGAGAGATAGTCTTCAGAAAGTGACATGCCCTGCCTCACTGTATTGCGCCGCAGGGGTTCGTCGCCCCTATCGGCTGAGTATCTGGCAAGGGTCAGCGTTTGCCCGACGCGCCCTTACTAGATATGGTGTGGCGATAGGTGAAGTATGTAAAGTGATTTCTGCACGAAAATGCTGTGGACGAATCACTTTCGCGAATCGGCGCTCCGAAATCGCGAATCATCTGATCCCTGAGGTGAAAAATTGATGTCCGGCATGCCAAATCAGGCCGACGCCTAGACGCCCGCCAGGCCAGAGGCGGCCTTCTGACGCGCAGATCAGCTTTTCTTGGCTTTGCTTTCCAACGCGGCGATGCGGGCAGACAGCGCTTCGTTTTCTTCCCGCGCCTTCTGGGCCATGGCGCGGACGGCATCGAATTCTTCGCGCGTGACAAAATCACGATCTGCCATCCAGCGGTCCACAAAGCCTTTCATGGCCGTCTCGGCCTCGGTCTTGGCCCCCTGCGCGACGCCCATCGCATTTGTCATCAGTTGTGACATGTCATCGAAAAACTTGTTGCGGGTCTGCATGGTGCACCTCTTTCACTGGTCTTTATATGATCTGCCACAGGGCCCTGTGCAAGGTTGACTTCCCGCCTGCCGCACCAGAAAACGACGGGGTCATGCCATAAGGATCGTGATGGATTACATTCCCTTTCCGCCGATCTCGCCTGAACTCTACAGGTTTGAGCATTTCGGCATCACCTTTGCGCTGCGCTGGTACGCGCTGGCCTATATCGCAGGGCTGCTGATCGGATGGTGGATGTTCCGCCGTGCGGTTGCAAACACGGCCCTCTGGACGGGTCCGCCCCCCATGACGGCAGAGCAGATTGAGCGGTTCTTCACCTGGGCGATCTTCGGCGTGATCCTCGGCGGGCGGTTCGGCTTTGTGCTGTTTTACCAGCTGGATCACTATCTGGCCAATCCGGTTGAAATTCTGCGGGTGTGGGAAGGGGGCATGTCGTTTCACGGTGGTGCGCTTGGCGTGTTGTTGGCTGCCTCTATTTTCAGCCGCCGCGAGCGGATTTCGCTGCTGAAACTGGCCGATCTGCTGGCCGTTGCGGCACCGGCGGGGCTGTTCCTTGGCCGACTTGCGAATTTCGTCAACGCAGAACTTTGGGGCCGCCCGACCTCGCTGCCATGGGGCGTGGCGTTCCCGGGCGAGGCGGCACAGAACTGCCCCGGTATTGTCGGTATCTGCGCCCGTCATCCCAGCCAGATTTATGAGGCTATTCTGGAGGGACTGGTTCTGGGCATCATCCTGGTATGGCTGGGATGGCGACGCGGCTGGTTCAAGACGCCGGGTGCGCTGATGGGCATGTTCATGGCGGGATATGGCCTGGTACGGTTCATGATCGAATTCGTCCGCCAGCCCGATGTGCAGTTCATCAGTGATGGAAATCCGCTTGGGCTGGCGTTTCAGACGGGTGGTTATGGCCTGACAATGGGACAGGCCCTGTCCCTGCCCATGGTCGCTGTCGGGCTGTGGTTCGTCCTGCGCGCCCGGCCCGCATGACGGCACTCGCCGATATCCTGATCCGCCAGATTGCGGCGACCGGGCCGATCACCCTTGCCGATTACATGGCGGCCTGTCTCTTGCACCCGCAACACGGCTACTACACGACGCGCGATCCTTTTGGCGCTGCGGGTGATTTCACGACTGCACCCGAAATCAGCCAGATGTTTGGCGAGATGCTGGGCCTTTGTCTGGCGCAGGCCTGGCTGGATCAGGGACAGCCCGCACCATTCGTGCTGGCCGAACTGGGCCCCGGCCGCGGGACGTTGATGGCCGACGTGGTGCGCGCGACCGCGCGCGTGCCGGGGTTTCGCGACGCCCGGCGCCTGCATCTGGTCGAGCAGTCACCAGTCCTGCGCCACCAGCAACAGCGGGCGTTGGCGGGGCTATCGGTCGATTGGCACGATGATGTGTCGGATTTGCCTGATGCACCTCTTTTCCTTCTTGCGAACGAATTCTTCGATGCCCTGCCGATCCGGCAATTCACGCGAAAGCGGG
>JAAFHS010000095.1 GCA_013298485.1 Rhodobacterales bacterium | reverse complement strand
GGCAATAAAGACCACATAGTGCTGTCCGGACCGGGCATAACGTAGGTTTTCGGACAGCGCAGGATCAACCAGTCGACGGCAGTCTTTGGAAGGTGCAGCACCGTCCGCCAGTGCCTGGCACTTTTCGATCAGGTCTTCAGCATAAGCGTCTGCCTGCCGCCTGCCAAAAGTTTCAACAGTCCAGACCGCGATATCTTTCAGTGCGACCTCTGCCTGCCGCGTCAACACCCATGGTTTTGGCATCAGGATGCGGACTTTTGCGCCGTTGCAAAGACCCGCCGGATTGCTTCTTCACCCGATCCACGCGCGAAAGCCCCCTCCCGGACTTCAAGCACGCCACGTGTCAGACGTGAGCGCAGGTCACGGAACTCGGCCTCTTCGCGCTCCAGCAAGCGCAAACCGGCCCGCAGCGCCTCGGAGGCGTTCTGGTAGCGGCCCGAGGCAACCAGATCGTCGATCAGCTTTGACTGGGGTTCGGTCAGAACAACGTTGCGGGTGGCCATGCCGTGATCTCCATTTGATTGGCAATATATGCCAATGGCGCCTATCTGTCGAGAGAGGCTCGACCAAACCGCAAGACGGCATTGGCCGAGCCAGAAATTAATCCCCTCAGGCGGCGATAGCCGCCTCCCCTGCCCCATCGTCGTCCTCAGCTCCGACCATCTCGAACCGCGCGTTGCGATAGCCCTCCTTGGCTATCCAAAGCTCCGCCGCATTGACCGATACCGCCAGATGCAGCAGCTCAGTGTTGCCACCGAAGTCCAGAAGCACGCGGACCTGCCCCACTTTGGGCTCCTCGATCACTTCGAAGATCAGCGAACTGTCGGCCGAATGGCTGCGCATGATGGTGACGAGGATCACCCCCTCTGAGGAGAAGTTGCCCTCATGCAGCGTGAAGGACGCCGGAGCCGTCCAGGTTGGATAAGGCCGCGGCGGTTCCTTCTTTACCAGACGGCCAACACCGTTGGACCTTTCCCAGGCTGCCAACTTTTTGGTGAAGCGCGCGGGCGGTTTGGGACTGCCATCAGTGTAACGAATGAGCGCGCCCAAGGGCGCTGTGTCGATTATCTTGGTTGCGGACATGATTCCTCATCCTGAATGCGAGCATTCGCACTCATCATATTGATATTGTTGTATTTTGTGGTGATTTAGGGCGGGTTTCCCCGCCCTTGAAGGCTTAGATCACTCCGCAGCCATCATCGCGGTGCTTTCCACGGGCAAATCTGCTATCAGGAAGGCGGGCAAGTCGATTTCCTCAATGGTGTCCGAACCGCCCAAGGCTTCTTCGCTCAAAGCCCCCTGCCCTTCTGCAGCAACACCACCGTCCAGAGCGGCAAGATCACTGCGCCGCAGAACCTCCGGCAACCAACCGCTGCCCTTGAGCAAGCGCTCGGCTTCCGTCGCCATCTCGCCCTTCTTCAGATGGTCGAGCAGCTGCGCGGTGCCCTCCCCCTTCGCCTCACGCACGGCCTCAAGGATACGCGCCTTGGGCACCCGGTTCAGGTAGTTGTCCGCCGTCGGCTCCCAGCCCGCAGCAACCATGTCGAGGTCGACGGCTTGGGCCGCGATCTCGGACTGTGCCATGCGCCGGGTCAAGCCGCTGGCCGAGATGCCCGCGCCGTAAGGGTTGACCTTCTCATGGAGCGCATTGATCCCGAAGCTCAGGCAATGCGCCAGCAGAGCCAAACGGCTGGCCTGATCGAGGGCCGAGAGATAGTCCCAAAGCACGGCATCGTCACCAAGCGGCAGATCGGCCTCCCAAGCAGAATGGCGATCGTCCACGGCCTTGGCCACCGGACTGTCCTTCAGATCAGACGCCTGAGCCGACATGTAGACGGTGCGCACAGCAGCCTCCAAGCAACTGCCCGAAGCGCCCGAGCTGCGGAAGGTGTCATTGACCAACTTCATCAGCAGCAGCGTCAGGGCGACATCGGGAGAACGCCCAATCGCCTCCCGCAACGCGAGGGTTCGATGCGCGGTCAACTCCATGACCAGACGCTCCGGCAAAGGCTTCAATGCGCTATCATCCTCATCGTCTGGAAGACCTGCGTTGAACGGCTGGCCCCCGGAAGTGATGACGGTGGCCGCAGATGCGCCAGAGGGAAGCTGATAGGCCGAGACGCCTCCATCAGTCCCCTGCCCTTCCACACCCAGCTCAACGCCGGAGTTGGCCACGGTCTCTTCGCGAGGCTCATCCTCCGGCCGGACATAGCCGCGATAAACAGCCAAGCTGCCATCCCGACCCAGCGTGACGAAGACGCCAGCACGACCAACCTCTGCCGCATCAAAGATCAGCGGACGCTGCTCAAAGGCCTCCATCGCAGCTTCGAGCTCGCCAAGCCGGCTGTCGATCTCCTCGGGGTATTCGTCCTGACCAGAGTATTCCTCTTCCAGTACACGATACTCGGCGAGCAGCTTGGCGTGCTCTGCAGCTTCATCAGCGCTCAGCGGTGAGGGATCGCCAACCAGACGCCGCAGACCGTGGCTGTAGCCGTAGGGCAGGTCGGTGGACACCTCGATCCACTTCCAACCCTCGGCTGCAATTGCCTGCGCCTCGGCTTGCAGCTTGTCCGCGACCAAACGGTCAAGCAGGGCAGGGTTCTCCAACCAGCCACCATCATCGCCTTGGAAGAGATCACGCAAGACAACGCCACCCGCTGCCTCAAAGGCATCAACACCGACAAACACCGTGCGCCGATCCGAAGCCCGCACAGAGGTTTCGGTCAACATGCGGCGGATCGAATAAGGCTCCTTGTTCCAGGAACTCTTCACCGCATCCCAGACCTGCACCTGGCGCACATGATCGGGGTTCACTGTGAAGGCCATCAGCTGTTCCAGCGTCATGCCATCCTCGGCATAGACCTCGAGCAGGGCAGGGGCCACGGAGGCGAGTTTCAGCCGCTGCTTCACGATCTGTGGCGTCACGAAGAAGGCCGCCGCGATCGCATCCTCGCCCTGACCCTTATCGCGCAACGTAGCAAAGGCACGGAACTGATCGAGCGGGTGCAAGGCAACGCGCTGCATGTTCTCAGCCAAGGAGTCGTCCTCGGCCAAAATATCTGATGTCACATCACGCAACACACAAGGCACAGGTGCGGTCTTCGCCAAACGCTTCTGCTTCACCAGCAGTGCCAGCGCCTGAAAGCGTCGACCGCCAGCCGGGATCTCGAACTTGCCGGTCTCGACGCCATCTGCATCCAACACAGGCCGCACGCTCAGGCCTTGCAACAGGCCACGACGTGCGATGTCCTCTGCTAACTCCTCCACCGACACACCGGCCTTGATGCGCCGGACGTTGGACTGGCTCAGCACCAGTTTGTCAAAGGGGATATCCCGTGAGGACGATAGGGTGATCTTCTGGACAGCTTGGGCCATCAGGTCTTCTCCACGACGGGCGCCGGAAGCCACTCTCCCGATCTCACTTCCCGCCACCCTCAAACCAACCAATCTCTCACTTTCGTTCTGGACATAGGTGCCAACAACAGACCGGCAGGGCGGCGCGTTTCAGTAGGATGATTTATGTACCAACGCAAAGTTGGCCATGGCCAACTCTTGTCTTGGCGCAACCGGCTAGGATTCTCGATAGGTAGTTGTCTGGGCTTTTGACCTGGTCGATCTTGCAGGCCATTTGATCTGCCACCTGAATCGCTTCTGCTAGGCCAAGCACAGACACCGCCCTACCCAACAGAGCGCTGTCTATTCTCAGCATCTTACCAAATTCAAATAGCAGCTGTAGGAGGCCGTGTTCTGTGGTGGGATAGTCTGGATAAAAGGCCGGGATTTCGGTTAAGCAAGCCCATAGCTCTGTCATCGTGCGCGGGAAGGTTTTTTTTGTATATGATTTTGGAGTCTCTTTGTGCCGGACATTTTGCCCGTCTGAGGCGGTCAGTTTGTTCGAGTTAGAAGACGGTGCTTGTTCTTGGCGTTGTTCGTGTTCTGGATTGTTGGCCGTGGCCAACTCTTCGAGATGCGGTACGCTTGGGGTGACTACCTTACTTTGCAAGATGCATTTAAGTCTGCTGATGACGCTGCTTGCCTGAAGTACAGTTACTCCGGTTCGACGCATAAAGTTGCGGGCGGTTTCGACGAACTCAAGGGTCTCGCCGTGCAGGCATAGGGAGAGGCATTCACCGCGCAGTTTTTGGATGTAGGCTTTCATGCCTCGAAGTTCGTCGGCTTCCTGACGATGTTTCTGAGACAGTGCAAGGATTTCGCCAGACCGTGCGAGCAGGGGCGACAAGTCGATGCCGAACGCGCCGATGACTTTACCGTTGCGCATAATTGGGAATCGTTTGCCGTTGGCGCTGTCACGCCGTTGGATTAGATTCGCGGCTTCAAGTTTCTCAAGGTGTCGCCGAAGTTGCCTGTCCGTTATGCCTTTCGCGCGGAAACATAAAGTGTCGTTGCAAGCGAACACGGTCAGCAGGGTGAGTGGCGTGATTGGGCTGTCATTCCCTGTTTTCGGATCGTTGCAGGGAAGGCAGCTCAAGAGTGCGTCAAGCACAACGACTGAAGGCGGCCGCAGGCCCAGTGCGCGACTTGTGGTGTTGACCGCCGCCATAAGCGCGCGCCGCGTTACTGGTACGAAGTGTGGCTGGTGTTCGATCGTGCCAATACCGGCGAAAGAATCGAAGATTGAAGGCGCACAACTCAACTGTGCCTCGACCTCGATGGTCGTGACTGCTTCTTGTTCCATCTGTTTTCAGACAGCAAAAGGATACCGGTCACCGAAATCGGTGTTGCAGTGATTCGAATTTTTGGGTACCAATAGATTGCGAGTAAATCGGGACCCTCTGGAGTGCTTCACCGCCTTCGGGGGGTTTCTTTTTGCGCTACGTCTGCCTCCTTTTTGATTGTTTCTTGCCTGTTTGATTAGGGTTGACCATGGCCAACCCTATAAAGATCAATCACTTAACCGTTTCGGCGTCATGATTTTTCTTTCCACTCCTTGTAGAGGCGCTCAAGCTGCGTCTCCACGAAGTTGATGAACCCGCGCTCCTTTTTGTCGGAAACCTCGATCAAAAGACGTTGGCCTTTGGACCTGAAAGCCACCGAAGTTGCGGGCATCTTGTTGAGCGGGGCAGGGGAGGGGCCCTTGGCGGCAGACTCCGCTGCGTTCTGTTGTGCATCCGCAACCTTCTGCAGCGCATCGATGACAGCGCTGAGCTTCTCTGCCGCAGTGCCTTCTTCAGGAACAAGCAAGAGGACAGAACTGTCTGAAGGGGCGTTTTCGGTTTTGACCAGACGACGCAGTTCCAGCCATGGGCGACGGCCTGCTTCATGCGCGGCGCCAATTTTGTAGATCACTGCGTCGGGCACGTCTCGGGCAACGCCAATCAGTTTGCTTAGCGTTCCCTTGTCGACAGCTAGCACATCGCCGATCTCGGCCCGGGTGAAGCCCTGGTCCTCTAGCTTGGTGGCGAAAATGGCTTGTTCGATGAAGCTGCGTTCTAGGCGCGCGGAGTTTTCCAGGGCCTGTGAGACAAGCGCCTCACGGTGGTCCATTTCCTTGACATAAGCCTTGACCTTGATCCCAAGCACGCGGCACGCGGCAATTCTGCGGCGTCCGTAAACCACCTCATAGCGAGGGCCAGGGCCACGGCGATAGCGGAGCAGTGCAGGGAGCTGTTGTCCTGATGTCCTGATGGACTCGATCAGATCGTCTAGCCCTTCGGATACGTCAAAACGATCCGCGATTTCAGAATCGCCGATCTCATTGACATCCACGTCCTGGGCCGCTTGTGCCGAGACCTGAGAAAGGACGTCTGACATGCTCTTCAGGGAACGAGGCGAGCTTTCGTCCACCTTCGACCCCGCCTCGGCAGCAACCAAAGGCTTTGAGCCCATTTGTGCTAGGCTCTTGGCAAGAAGATCACGCTTCATTTGTGCCCCCTCTACCCCATGCTGACTGGATCATCTTTTCAATGTCATTTGAAAAGCTCATCACCGACTCTAGGGCTCGCTCATAAGTCTTTCGGTTCTTGGTCGTAGCGAGGTCCACTTCGAAGATTGTCTTCTGCGAAAGGCCGGCCTCGCTAACCGCCGAAGACTTCACGAAGGGCGTCTTGATCACACTGTCGCCTAGCAATTGCCTGAGCCATTCAGACAAGTCCTGCTGCGTGCTGATTGCGGTGTCGAAGCGCGTCAGGAGGTAGGCGAAATTGTCATACGCGCCGATGCCACCGTTCGAGTACAGGACTTCCAACACGCCCGACGCCATCGTCAGGAACTGGCTGGCCGAGGCCAGGTCGACACGCTCAGGGATGATGGTCATGAGAAGCGACGTCGATGCACAGACCGCCGCCATCGTCAGATAGCCAAGCTGAGGTGGGCAGTCGATTAAAACGATGTCATAATCGTCTTCAACCTGTCGTAGCGAGTCGCGGATCCGGTTGAAGAAGACGGGTTGTTCGCCACGGCTCAGCGCGGTTGGAGTTTCGGTTTCGAATTCCGAGAGCATGATCCCGCCGGGCACTAGATCCAGGTTCGGGAAGTAGGTCTTGCGCAAAACGTCCACGATAGGCACCCGGGACGTTTCGCCATCATTGTAGCGAATTGCATCATACAGCGTGCCGCCGTGACGGAAGTCGATCTCTGGCTGGTATCCAAAGAAGGTCGTCAGTGAGGCCTGAGGGTCTGCATCGACCAAACACACACGGTATCCACGCAGGGCGAGCCTCATCCCGAGAGTCACGGTGGTCGTGGTTTTGCTGGATCCGCCCTTGAAGTTGACGGTTGACCAGATCTGAAGCTTGTCACCTTGTCGCCGACCGGGAAGGAACTGAAACGGATCCTTTGCATTCTGAGCCAGAATGTTGCGGATCTGGAGAATGTTCTCGGCGGAATAAAGGCGCTTGTTACCCGGTCCCTGTTCGACTTCTGGAATTCTGCCGTCGAAATGCGCCTTGCGCAGATAGCCGTCGCTCACCCGCAACAACTCTCCGACCTCTGCGCTTGTGAAGGCGCGGAGTGTCTTTTCTTCCTTCGGCGCCAGAAAAAGCTTCGACATATGTTCAAGGGCTTCAGAAAGCCGCTCTGCGTCTGCCTTGAGCTTGTCATGCAACACTTGGTGCATCATCATTCGCCTGTCTCGAGACATCTCTTAAGCGTTACCCGTGATCTGCAGTCGATCGGTGCCAGCAGGAACGCAGTGGACGTCGTTTTCTTAGTTTTCGCGTTACAGATATGACGCCCGTCGGAAAGAAACTCAAGGCAAATCTTGTGCAGCTATCTTGTGCTTTCTGCCGTTCATGGCACCATATGATGCGAAAAGGCTAAAGTGACCTGTTAAAAGCTGGGTGTAGGATATTGTAAAGATTACAGAAAATGTCGCGAGACTTATCCACAGGACCCGACGCCCTTGAACTCACGCGTGATGCTTGGAAAATCTCTGACCAGGCTCAGTAACGCTGTAGCAGACCTGATCACGGCAATCGTGTTCGCGTGAGCATCGCAAGCGATTCTTCGTCTGAGCCCGTCGGTAGAATGCCTTTTGGCCTCATGGGCACCGAAAAGCGTTACCTACTACAACAGTCCCAACTTCTTCGCCCGCTCCAAGATCATCTTGACCGATGACGGCTCCCACTTGCTGCGGCCCCTAGGTGTCCGTTCGCGCATGGTCTCTAGCCGGTCGCAGATGGCTTGAAGAGTCATCTTGGGATCTGCGCCTTTGATGCCCGCGACGATCGCGGGCAGGCGATCATCCTTGTCGGATGCGGTGGCACGGGAAAGGATAGTGTCTGGCAGCAGGCCTTCGCGGACGAAGGTTTTGGCAGCACGGATCAGGCGGGGCAGGGACCAAGGCGGCGCCTCGCTCGGCAGACCTGAATTGACGATGCGCAGCACGTCTTCCCAAGGCAGGCCCGGTCTTAGACGGTGCACTTCCGGCACCCACTGTTCAGCACTGGCATTCAGCTTCTGGAAATGACTCTCTACCCGAGCCGCTCGTGCTTTTCGG
>JAAFHS010000094.1 GCA_013298485.1 Rhodobacterales bacterium | reverse complement strand
CCGCATCGATCCGGTCAAAGCCGTACAGCACGAACACCAGCGCCACGGCACCGCCCGCACCGCCATACATCCAAAGCCCAAGGGTGATCGCGTCAATCATGCCCGCTCCATCTGCCCGTTTCAGACAAGCCCCGTCGCCGGGATCGCAGCCCCCGTCACAACCGCCCCTGCCGGTGACACCAGATACGCAATCAATTCGGCAATCGCCTGCGGCGGAATCCATACATCGGCCTTGGCATTCGGCATGGCCGCACGGTTGACGGGCGTGTCAATCGTGCCCGGCAACACGCAATTCGCGGTGATCCGGTGGCTGCGATGTTCCGCGGCGATGGTTTCCACCAGACGGATCACCGCCGCCTTCGATGCCGCATAGGCCGCCTGCCCCGATGTCGCCTTGATCCCCGGCTGGGCCGCGACATGAACAATCCGCCCCCGCCCCGCCGTCACCATGCCCGGCAGCACGGCCGCACTGGTGATCAGCGCGATCTTCGCGTTCAACAGCATCATCCGGTCCCATTGCTCCAGCGCCTCTTCGGTCACTCTGCCGGTGGCAAAGCCGCCGACCGTATTCACCAGCCCCGTCACCCGGCCAAACCGCGCGATGGCTTCGACCACGACCTGATCAACCGCCGCCTTGTCGCCCATATCCCGCCCGCCGATCATCAGGAACCGCGCCGGATCAAGCCCGTCGGCAAGCGGGGCAACATGGCCTTCGGTGCGGTCCACACAGACCACCTGCGCCCCCTTTTGCGCCAGCATCCTTACCACAACCGACCCCAGATTGCCCGAGGCCCCTGTCACGATGATGCATTCATTCGCCAGTGTCATGTTCTGCCCTTCGTCATTGCGTCGCACCGGAAGACGCGGCTTTGTCTGGCGCTTTGGCCCGTTCAGCAGCCGCCTTGCGCTCTGCCTCCATCGCGGCATGCCAGACGTCGAAGACCCGCACGCCTGCCTCGCGGTCCTTCGGGGCCTGCCACGGCGCCGCCGCCAGCGTCTGCTCGGCATCGCATTGCCCTTGTGTCCAGCGCTGTTCCATCGTGGACCGGCTGAACTCATAGTCTTTCTGCGACCCTTGCGGCGCGAACGGCCGGTAGATCAGTTGCACGATATCCATCTGCGTGACACAGCCCATGCGGTACAGCTTGCGCGCCTGCGGGGTCTGGGCAAGTTCGGGTGGCAGGATTTCAATCAGTTCGTTGATCGCATGCCGCACTTCATGCTTGTCGGCAAACACATCGGTATTCGTCCGCGTCCGGCTGGCATAGCGGATGTCCTTTTCCCGCTCCGCCACCTCTTCCAGGGTCGTGGGGACCTGCCCGTAGCCCTGAAACACATCAACCTGAAACGTCAGGCGGCTGCGGCGCGGCAGCTGATCCAGCACATAGGCCAGCGGTGTATTCGACACGATCCCGCCGTCCCAGTAATGTTCGCCATCAATCTCCACCGCCGGAAACCCGGGCGGCAGCGCACCGCTGGCCATGATATGTTCAGCCCTGATCGTCATCTTCGTGCTGTCAAAATACGCAAACCGCCCCGTGCGCACATTCACCGCACCCACGCTAAGGCGGGGTTCATCCGCCGCATTGATCCGGTCGAAATCGACCAGACTTTCCAGCGTCGTCTTCAGTGCATTGGTGTCATAATAGCTGATCGGCGGCGCGGGCGATATCCATTCCACGGCCTTGCGCGGCGCGAAAAAGCCGGGCTGCCCGAACAGCAGGGCCGCCTGCGCATAGACCCGCTGGTGAACCGAGGCGAGGGCCTGAAAACTGCCCAGCGGCCAGCCAACTGCCGATGACGTGATCTGTTCCCAGAACCGGCGCAACTGGTTCACCCGCGACTCAGGCGGGTTGCCCGCGATGATGGCCGCGTTGATCGCCCCGATCGAAATGCCCGCCACCCAGTCAGGCAGATAGTTCGCCGCCGCGAGGGCGGAATAGACACCTGCCTGATAGCTGCCCAGCGCACCACCGCCCTGCAAGACGAGCGCGATCTTTTCCGGGGTGGCTGCGGTTTTCTTTTTCATCGCTTGCTGATCCATTTTCTGCACATCTCTCTTCGAATTATTGAAGGCGGGGTTGGTCGCCCCCTCATGTCACACCGTACGGGGCAGTTCGAACTTGCGCGCAAGCACCGCCGCGCACATCAGCACCAGGGCCACACAGGCCAGCATCGCATGCCAGCCGGACCGCGTATAAACCTGACCAAGAACAATGGCCCCGACAAGACCGCCTGAAAAGTAGCTTGCCAGATAAAGCCCGCTCGCCGCTGCACGATCGCCCTTTGCGGCACGGCTGACAAACCCCGTGGCCAGCGCCTGCACAAGAAATGTGCCGATGGCCACCAGACACATCCCCGCCAGGACTGCGGACAATGACGGCAGCGCCAGCAAGCCGGCTCCCAGCACGGCAACGGCGACCCCGAACCAGGTTGCCCGGCGCAAACCCATCCGGCCTGACAGCCACCCCGCCTGCGGCGTTGTCAGGATCGACGGCAGGAAGACGATGTAGACCACACCAAGATGGGTCATGGAAAGGCCGAACCCGCCCGCACCCAGTTCGAAATTCACGTAAGTGAACACACCGATGAACACGAACAGAATGCAGAATCCGAACACGAAACCCGCCCGCAATGCGGGGTTGGCAAGATGGGTCTTCAGCGCCGCCAGGGGTGATCTGGCATGATCCATGCCCAGCTTCATCTTGGCGGCCTTGTGGATCGTGGCCGCTGCAAGGGCCGCACCCGCCAGATTAAGCCCCGCAAAGACGAAAAAGCTGGCATCAATACCCCAGTTTCCGGCGACGCCGGACGACACGAACCGCCCGATCAGGTTGGATGCGACATTCCCCGTGACATAGGCTGCAAAGGCCTGCGTGGCTGCGGCCCCGGTCATCCGTTCGCCCAGATAGGCCAGTGTCAGACTGAAGGCAGATGCCATGCACAGGCCCTGAAGCACCCGCAAGACGGCAAATACCGCGACATTCGGCGCCCAGGCCAGAAGTGCTGTGGGCACCGACAGGATCAGCAGCGATGCAACAATCCCCACCCGCCGGTCTAACCTGTCAGAAAAAAGTGCCACCAGCAGGCTGGCCGCTGCCATGCCAAAGGTACAGGCACTGACGGCGGACCCCATCGCGGCGGGCGACACGTTGTACCGCGCCGTCAGCGCCGGGATGATAACCTGCGTTGCAAAGAGATCAACCAGCGTCAGAAACGCGATGACCGCGATCAGCAGGAACCGCAGCGCACGCCCGGTTCTGGTGGATACGTCAGGACTGATGGCCGCGTCAGTCACGACAGACCCATCGTCGGCTTATGCGCCGCCTCTTCTGGAATGATATCGGTCGACATCGCGATGACCGTCAGATAGGCATCGCCGTCCCCGGCCCCTTTGGCCGACACGTCGATGCGAACAACAAAAGCCAACGTCTTTTTCATGGTCAGCGCCTTTTCAAGTTCCAGACCCGTCAGGCCTTACGGTCTGATCATGACCGGAAGGTATCAGTCGGCGCGGCACCGCGGTTCTTTGGAATTGATAGCCGCACGCTATGATGTTCGTGGGTGTCGAAATCCCATTATGGGCGTATAGTCCGTCTTCAACAGCAGTGATCCGTTGGACGACATGCCCGGCAACACACCAGACGACGATCCGGCCAATCCACTCTCGCTCGCGGCGCGTCTCGCCGCAATTGATGCCGACTTCCGCGTACGGCTGGCCACCTATACGGCCACCATTGATGTCGCGGTTGCGCGCCTTGTGCTGAACGGCGCGGGCAGTACCGCCCCCGGCATTGGCGATGTCTTTCCCGACATCATCCTGCCTGATGCGAAGGGCCAGTTGTGGCGGTTGGCCGATGCTTTGCAGAACGGGCCCGTCATCCTTGCCTTTCACCGCGGGTTCTGGTGCAATTTCTGCATCGAAAACATGACATCCCTTGCCGGGATCAGCCCGCAAATCACGCGTATGGGCGGCCAGATCGTCGCCATATCGCCCGAGACCGCGCCGCACGCCAGCCGCTTGGCCACCGAAACCCGTGCCACCTTTCCCATCTTGTGTGACATTGGTCTGGGCACCTCAACCCAGCTTGGTCTCAGTTATGTGGTCCCCGATGATTTGCGCATGGAACTGCAGCGGCTGGATGAAGACATCACCATCGGCAATGGCGGCGAAGGCTGGCTTCTGCCCATATCGGCGACGTTTGTCATCGCCACGGACGGGCGCGTCATGGCGCGCCACCTGAACCCCGACCCGCGCAGCCGGATGGACCCGGACGCCATTCTTCAGGCCGCAGCCATCTGCCAGTCCGCCGCCCGCAGCTGAGTGAGAAACAGGCTAAGCGCCGCCCCCCGCTGCCGCCCGCTGACCGTGATGGCATGCATCTGAAAACCCAGTTCCGGCCCGTCAAGGCGACGCGCGGTCAGCACCGGGCGCAAATGCGCCGTGTCCGGCAAAAGGGCAATCGACTGGCTGCTGGACAGATACGCCATCAGATCGTCATCGCGCGCGAATTCCGGGGCCGGGAACAGCTTGATACCCCTGCGGACCAGATCGTCACACATCTGCGATGAAACCCCGCAATAGGGGCGGTGCAGCACGCTGATGCCGTTCAGATCATCCACCCGGATCGCGTCACGCGCCGCCATCGGATGATCCGCCCGGAACACCAGACTGAACCGCGCCTGATAGAGCGGCCAGTTTTCATAGCGCTCCCACTCCGTCTCGGGCTTTGGCCCCAGCAGAATATCGATGTCGCCCGCCCGCAGGCGCTGTGTCAGATCGTCAAGCTGGCCGCGCTGCACCTTGAAATCAAAGTCCGGAAAGACCTTCGTCAGTTCGATCAGATGCGGCACGATCGGCTCCAGCGGGATCGCATCCGGCAGTGCCAGTTGCAGGCTGACCACCTTTTTCGTGCGGATCGATTTCGCCAGTGACGCCGCCTGATCCGCATTTTCGATGGCCTTTGCCAGCAATGGCACCATCCGCTTTCCCAGATCGGTCAGGTGGGTCAGGTTGCGTTCGCGGCGGAACAGATCACCGCCCAACTCGCCCTCCAGCAGACCGATCGCCCGCGTCAGTGAGGGTTGGGAAACATTGCACTTTTTCGCAGCACGCGTGAAATTCAGTTCCCCGGCTGCAGCCAGGAAGTAGCGGATCTGTTGCATTTCCATAGTGTCGCCCTGTCCCACAGTATGATCGTCAGCGTCTTGCGCAATGGTGGACTGTCTTGTTCGGACAGCACGCCAAAACCCGCCTGAGGGTGGTGTCGGTTGATCGGCTGAAAACCGCTCCTCCGCTACTGGTTACATAATTGCACCGTGTCGTCACTGGCACAATCTTATCATACTCTCGCGAAGTTGTGATACGCGCGGGCATAGACGCGGCCCGCCGCCGCGCAGGCAATACATTCCCGCTATGGAACCGATACGGGACATTCGCGGCCCGGATGCGCGATGTTTTGCCCCGAACAGGCAACTGCACGCCTCCCAAGGAAAGAGATGTATCATGCTTACACGGCTTGACGGCCAGGTGGCGCTTGTCACCGGATCAACCAGCGGGATCGGTCTTGGCATTGCCCGCGAACTTGTCGGCAGCGGCGCACGCGTGATCCTGAACGGGATCGAAGCGGCAGCCATGGGCGATGAGATCGCCCGCGAATTCGGCAAGGATGCGGTCTATCTGCATGCCGATCTGTCCCGCACCGATGCCATCGTCACCCTGATGGCCGCGGCGGAGGCCGCCTTCGGGCGTCTGGATATCCTCGTCAACAATGCGGGCATCCAGCATGTCGCCCCGCTCGCCGCTTTTCCGCCCGAAAAATACGACCTGATCATCGCGCTGAACCAAAGTTCGGTGTTCCATACCACCCGCCTTGCCCTGCCGATGATGCGCAAGCTGGCGCGCGGGCGGATCATCAACATCGCCTCGGCCCACGGCCTTGTCGCATCCCCCTTCAAGTCGGCCTATGTGGCGGCAAAACATGCGGTTGTCGGCCTGACCAAGGTGACGGCCCTTGAAACCGCCGAGGAAAACATCACCGCCAACACGATCTGCCCCGGCTATGTGCTGACCCCCCTGGTCGAGGCGCAGATCGACGCGCAGGCCAAGGCCCACGGCATCGCGCGTGAGGCGGTGATCCGTGACGTGCTGCTGGCCCAGCAACCCAACAAGAAATTCGCGACCGTGGCCGAAATCGGCGCGCTGTGCGTGTTTCTGGCATCTGACGCGGCAGCCTCCATCACCGGGGCCGCACTGCCCGTCGATGGCGGCTGGACCGCGCATTAATAGGGGGAAAAGATCATGGCGAAACCTGCTGCAAAGACGGACGGCCCGCTGGCCGGCATGGGACAGATCACGCTGGTGCTGCAGGGCGGGGGTGCCCTTGGGGCCTATCAGGCCGGTGTGTACGAAGCGCTGCACGAGGCCGGGATCGAGCCTGACTGGATCATCGGCACCTCGATCGGGGCGATCAACGCGGGCATCATCGCAGGCAACGCGCCCGAAAACCGCCTCGACCGCCTCAAGGAATTCCGTGCGCCATCCCGCATCCGTGACCGCCATGTCATCCCTGCCGTTTCTGGGCAGCACCTTTGCTGCCATGAATGCCATCACCTCGGGCCTGCCCGGTTTCTTTGCGCCCAATCCGATGGCCTTCATGGGTCCGAAAATGCCCCTCGGTCCCGATGACGCCGCATACTACAGCACCGCACCCCTGGAAAAAACACTGACCGACCTGATTGATCCCGATCTTCTGGCCGCGCAGTCGCCCCGCCTGACGGTGGGGGCGGCGAATGTGTCATCCGGGGCGATGCACTATTTCGACAGCAAGAAAGATACCCTGACCATCCGCCACGTCATGGCATCGGGCGCGCTGCCCCCGGCATTTCCGGCCGTGCGGATTGATGGTGAGCTTTACTGGGATGGCGGTATTCTGTCGAACACCCCGGTCGAGGCGGTGTTCGATGATCATCCCCGCCGCTCGGGCATCGTGTTCGCGGTGCATCTGTGGCGCAGGCAGGGGGAGGAGCCGCGCAGCATCTGGGATGTCGCCAACCGCGAGAAAGACCTGCAATACGCCAGCCGCGCGGTGAACCAGATCAAACGCCAGCGGCAGTTGCACCATATGCGCCATGTGGTGTCGGCCCTTGCCGAAAAACTGTCACCCGAGATGCGTAATGACCCCGAGATCAAGGCCCTCGCGGCCTTTGGCTGCAAGACGCAGATGCATGTCGTGCGCCTGCTGGCCCCCCGGCTGAAGAACGAAGATCACACCAAGGATGTCGACTTCTCACCAAACGGGATCGATGCGCGCTGGCAGGCGGGGCTGGCCGACATGCGCGACGCCCTGGCCTTGCAACCCTGGACCAAACCGCATGATCCGATGGAAGGGTTCGTGCTGCATGATGTGTCGAAATACACGCTCAAGGAAACACAGGAAGAATGATGCGCAATATCCTTGCTCTGCTTCTGGCCTTTTGTCTTGGCGCGCCCGCGTATGCCGATCCCCGGCAAGAGGTCCGCGCCCTCTATGAAACTTTTGTGGCCGCCCAGAACGCGCATGACATTGATGCCGTACGCACCGTGCTGTCGGACAGCCCGGATTTTCTGTGGATCAGTGATGGCCGCCCCGTCTGGGGGCGCGAGGCGATGCTGACCCGCATGGCCGGTTTCCAGAATGCCGACGTGTGGCGGGTGGAACCCGAATATGATGCATCCCGCGTCATCATCCTTGATGCGGATACGGCGGTGTTTCACCTGCCGCTGGTGCTGGTCGTCGGACCCGAGGCCAGTCCCGCGCGGCTGAAATGGCTGGTCGAGGTGCTGTGCCAGAAAGAGGCTGCGGGCTGGCGCGTCGCGGGCCTGTTCACGTCGGTGGACAAACGCGAATAGTTCCGGGGGGATCAATCAAGGGGCGGTGCGTGCCTGCACGGGTCCGATCACGCAATGTTTCAAAAGTCTTAACGCGCCCCTGTGGATAACTTAGCAAGTGT
>JAAFHS010000093.1 GCA_013298485.1 Rhodobacterales bacterium | reverse complement strand
GCGGGGGGACCGTCGTAGCCGAAAGGAAACGCCTGACATGACCCGCCCCGTCACCCCCGCGATGATCGGTGCCATCATCGCGCTTATGATCGCCATCCTCGGCGCGCTTATCCTGGTGGCCCCGCCAGGCAAGGAAGGCGGCATCGCCTGGACCGCCCCGATGATCGATGGTGGCTGGATGGCCTGGACGCTGGCCACAGCCCTGTTTTTCTACATCATCGCCTGCCTTCTGGTCACCATGACCGTGCTTGCGATCAACTACCCCGAAACCCCGCGCCGTGGTGTCTTGCGCATCGACACCACGCGTGGCGACCGGCTGTTCATCAGCCTGTTGGGGTCGGGGTTCATCTGCATTGCCTATCTTGGCGTCATGGGTCCGCCCCTTTGGGGTGCGCTCGTGATCTGCCTGATCTATGCCGCAGCGGTGTTCCGCTGGGTTTAGCCGACCCGGGGGATCACCCCGGTACACTGACACGCTCATCATTCTTTGGGAGGAAACATATGAGACTGCGTCACACCACCACCGCCATGGCGCTTGCGCTGATGGCCCTGGGCGCACCCGCCTGGGCGGATATGGAGGCGGCGAAAGCCTTCCTCGATTCCGAAATTGGCGATCTGTCCGTGCTGGACCGCGCCGCACAAGAAGCCGAAATGCAATGGTTCGTCGATGCCGCCGCCCCGTTCCAGGGGATGGAGATCAAGGTCGTGTCGGAAACCATCGGCACGCATGAATATGAAAGCCAGGTCCTTGCCCCGGCGTTCACCGCGATCACCGGCATCAAGGTCACCCATGACCTGATCGGCGAAGGCGACGTTGTCGAAAAGCTGCAGACACAGATGCAGACCGGCGAGAACATCTATGACGCCTATATCAACGACAGCGACCTGATCGGCACCCACTGGCGCTATCAGCAGGCGCGCAACCTGACCGACTGGATGGCCGGCGACGGCGCATCGGTGACCAGCCCGACGCTCGACCTTGCCGATTTCATCGGCACCTCGTTCACCACCGGGCCGGATGGCAAGCTCTATCAGCTGCCCGACCAGCAGTTCGCGAACCTGTACTGGTTCCGCTACGACTGGTTCTCCGATCAGAAGACCAAGGACGATTTCAAGGCGGCCTATGGCTATGACCTTGGCGTTCCGGTCAACTGGTCGGCCTATGAGGATATCGCCGAATTCTTTACCGGGCGCGATATGTCCTACATGGGCGGGCCTGCCACCGGCGTCTATGGCAACATGGACTACGGCAAGAAGGACCCCTCGCTCGGCTGGCGTTATACCGATGCGTGGATGTCGATGGCCGGCATGGGCGACGTGGGCGAGCCGAATGGCCTGCCCGTTGACGAATGGGGCATCCGCGTTAACGAAAACTCGCAGCCCGTGGGTTCGTGCACCGCGCGTGGCGGGTCAACCAACGATGCGGCAGCCGTCTATGCCGTGACCAAGGCGATCGAATGGCTGCAGAAGTACTCGCCGCCCGAAGCCGCCGGCATGACCTTTGGTGAGGCAGGCCCGGTTCCCGCACAGGGTGCGATTGCCCAGCAGATGTTCTGGTACACCGCCTTCACGGCGGCGTCGGTTGCGCCGGGAACCCCCGTGATGAACGAAGATGGCACGCCCAAGTGGCGCATGGCACCTTCGCCGCACGGGGTCTACTGGCAGGATGGCCAGAAGATCGGCTATCAGGACGCAGGCTCATGGACACTGATGGAAAGCACCCCGGTGGATCGTGCACAGGCGGCCTGGCTCTATGCCCAGTTCGTGACGTCGAAAACGGTTGACCTGAAGAAGTCCGATATCGGCCTGACCTTCATCCGTCAGTCCACCATCGACAGCCAGCACTTCACCGACCGCGCGCCCAAACTGGGTGGCCTGATCGAGTTCTACCGCTCGCCCGCCCGGGTGCAGTGGTCGCCGACGGGGACCAACGTGCCGGACTATCCGAAACTGGCACAGCTGTGGTGGCAGAACATCGGGGATGCCATGTCGGGGGCCAAAACCCCGCAAGAGGCGCTCGATGCACTCTGTGCCGAACAGGAAAAGGTGCTGATCCGTCTGGAAGCCTCTGGCGTGCAGGGCGACATCGGGCCGCTGATGAACGAAGAGCAGGATCCCCAGGTCTGGCTTGATGCCCCCGGTGCCCCGGTGGCCAAGCTGGAAAATGAAGATCCGCCCGGTGAGACCATCTCGTATGACGAGCTGATCAAGTCCTGGCAGAACTGATCGATGCGATTGGGGGCGCGGCACAGGCCGCGCCCCCATTTTCTGTCCTTAAATATCCCCGCGCGGCGCGCTCCGGCGGATAGGCAGGGTGCCTCCGGCGGGGATATCTGAAGACAGAAAATGCAAAAGAAAAAGGGGGGGCGATGCCGCATATCCTTGCCATCGACCAAGGCACCACATCATCCCGCGCGATCATTTTTGATGCAAATCTGCGCGTGGTGGCCACTGCGCAGGAAGAGTTTCCCCAGCACTATCCGCAATCGGGCTGGGTCGAACATGACCCGTCCGATCTGTGGTCGACCGTCGCAGGCACCGCCCGCGCGGTGATCGAAAAGGCGGGCATTCGCGCTGCGGATATCGGGGCCATCGGCATCACCAACCAGCGTGAAACCACCTTACTGTGGGACCGGGCCACGGGCGCACCCCTGCACCGCGCGATCGTCTGGCAGGACCGCCGCACCGCAGATACCTGTGCGGCGCTGAAGGATGCAGGCCGTGAGGGCATGATCACGGCGCGCACCGGCCTGCTGCTCGACCCCTATTTCTCGGGCACCAAGCTGAAATGGCTGCTGGATCATATCCCCGGTGCACGGGCGCGGGCTGTCAAAGGCGAGTTGGCCTTCGGCACAGTCGACAGTTACTTGATCTGGAACCTGACCGGGGGCCGGGTGCATGCGACCGATGCCACCAATGCCGCGCGCACCATGCTCTACAACATCCGTGACGGAAAATGGGATGCCGAGATTTGTGCGTTGCTGGACATTCCGATGCAGCTGTTGCCCGAGGTGCGCGACTGCGCCGCCGATTTCGGACGCACCCGTGCAGACCTCTTCGGCCATGAGATTCCGATTACCGGGGTCGCGGGCGATCAGCAGGCTGCAACCGTGGGGCAGGCCTGTTTTGCGCCCGGCATGATGAAATCCACCTACGGCACGGGGTGTTTTGCCCTGCTGAACACCGGGGCAGAGATGGTGCCATCGAAGAACCGGTTGCTGACAACAATTGCCTATCAGTTGGGTGGCAAACCGACCTATGCGCTGGAAGGATCGATCTTCATCGCGGGGGCGGTGGTGCAATGGTTGCGTGACGGGCTGAAGCTGATCCGCGAGGCAAAAGAGACGCAGCCGCTGGCGATGGCGGCGGACCCCTCGCAGGATGTGGTGCTGGTGCCCGCTTTCGTCGGCCTTGGCGCGCCCTATTGGCGACCCGATTGCCGGGGGGCGATCTATGGCATGACGCGCAATTCCGGCCCCGCCGAATTCGCCCGCGCCGCACTGGAAAGCGTGGGCTATCAGACACGTGACCTGCTTGAGGCGATGCGCGCCGATTGGGGGGCTGCGGCGGACGGCGTCTTGCGCGTCGATGGCGGCATGACGGCCAGCGATTGGACGATGCAGTTCCTGTCCGACATCATCGGTGCGCCGGTTGACCGCCCAAAGGTCACCGAAACCACGGCGCTTGGCGCAGCTTTCCTTGCCGGGATGCAAGCGGGCATCTGCGGCGGACCGGATGAATTTGCCCGGAACTGGGCGCTCGACCGCCGGTTTGAGCCGGATATGGACGAGGGCACGCGCAGCGTCAAATACGCGCGCTGGGGCCGCGCCGTTGCCGCCACGATGAGCGTATGACTTTTTCGATCCTGACGCCGCCCCGCATCCTGTTCGGCCGGGGTGAGGTGGCAAATGCCCCGGCCTTGGTATCCCCGTTCGGGCCGCGCGGCGTGATCGTGCATGGCGCGGATGGCGCGCGCGCCGCCCCGCTTCTGGCCAGCTTTGAGGCCACAGCCATCAGTTGCGCGCAGGAACCGACAATTGCCATGCTGGAGGCGGCGCTTGCCACCGCCCGCGCCGCGGCACCGCATTGGGTGCTGGCCATCGGTGGCGGGGCGGTTCTCGACATGGGTAAGGCGCTGGCCGCGATGATCCCGCAGCCCACCCCGGTGATGGATCATCTGGAGGGTGTCGGTCCCGCCCATCCGCTGTCGGCCGCCCCATTGCCCTTCATCGCCATTCCCACGACATCGGGCACGGGGGCCGAGGTCACGAAGAACGCGGTCATCGGCCTGCCGGACCTTGGCCGCAAGGTCAGCTTGCGCGATGACCGCATGATCGCACGTCTGGCGATTATCGACCCCGCCCTGACCGATGGCTGCCCCCGCGCGATCACGCTCGCCTCAGGTCTTGATGCCATCACCCAGGTGATCGAACCCTATGTCAGCATCAAGGCCACGCCCTATACCGATGCCATCACCCGGCCGGCCATCGCCATGGGCCTCGCCGCCCTGATCCGGCTGATGGCGGGCGATGATCCCGCCGCGCGTGATGCCATGGCTTTTGTCAGCCTGTCGGGGGGCCTCGCACTCGCCAATGCGGGTCTTGGGGCGGTGCATGGCTTTGCCGGGGTGATTGGCGGGATGACCGGGGCCGCGCATGGCGCGATCTGCGGCACCCTGCTGCCGCATGTGATCGCGATGAACCGCGCACGGGTTGCCGACCCCACGCGCCTGACCGAGGTATGCCAGATGATTGGTGCGGCCTTTGGCACAAATGCCGATGACGCCCCTGCCGCCCTTGCGGGGTGGAGCCGCAGGCACGGCCTGCCGACCCTGAGCGAAATGGGGTTGGCGGCGCGCGATCACCGACAGGTAGCGAAAACAGCGCAGACGGCATCGTCGATGAAGGGCAACCCTGTGGTACTGTCTGAGGATGATCTGATCGCGATCCTGGCTGCGGCGTGACCTCGATCACACCATCCGGATGACGTCCTTGCCGACCGCCAGCACATAGCCCCGACGCGCGATGGTCTTGATCAGCAGTTCGCTCACCAGCTGGTTGCCCAGCGTGTCGCGCAGCCGTTTGATTCGTGTGGCCCCCGCAGCCTCATCACAATCTGCCTCGTTGCGCCCACTGATGACCGCCTCGATCTGCGCCCCTGTCAGCACGTCGTCATCCATCCGTGCCTCGGCCAGAACCGCCAGCGTTTCCAGCGCGGCCTCGGTCAGCGCAAATTCCATATCGTTGATATAGACCGCGCGACCCTCACGGCTGATCAGCATGGAGGCAACCTGAATACCAGAGCGCTGGATCGCCGAAATCCGGCGGTTCAGGGCGACGATGGTAACCAGAAACACCAGCGCCGCCAGCAGCAGGGCGGTGGCGAAAATCAAAAGGACAAAGATCACCACCTGATAGCTTTGCACTACCTCAGCAAACGAAGTCCCTGATTGTGCGAGGATTTCCAGCAGGCGGAGTTCGGCATTGGTGCGCAGGTCATTGTCGAGGAAGATCTGCGTGACCTTGGCATTGAACGCATTCGCATCCGGCAGGTTCACAAACAGGAACACCGCCGCCGCCAGAAGGATAACAACAATCGCAACGATCCCAAATGCCACAACGCGGTTGCCCGCGCGCAATGAGTCAGTAGCGGAGGAAATGGTCTCCGGCACTTGCTTCCCTTTCTCCAAGACCTTCGGGACCGAAGGTCGACAATACAGCCAGCAGTGTCCAACCGGCCGATGCCAGGCGCGGTGCCAGTTCATTCGCGGCACTGCCGGGGTCGCAGTTGCCATCCGATACCTGCGCCACGCCGTAAGCAAGACGCAAGGGGTCATCCTGTTTGGCCTTGTAGTCCGCGTAGCATTCCGCCGAAGCAGGCAGAGCTGCCAGCAGCAGGGCGATGAAGATAAAGATACGGGCCATTCGGGCCTCCTCATGCTCGATCACCGCAATTTGCGCGGGAAGCCCATGATATTCAATATCCAAAGCCCCCTCACTGCCGTGTTATCGCATAGCAACGCGGCGTTATTGCCTGACTTTGCATCGGTCCCCAAGGATTTGGCAAGCGGCCCCGTCATAAGGGTGACCGCGCCAAGAAGAAGGAGACCGCCATGAAACAGTCCCATCACATCCCGCCGCACCGCGCCACGATCAAGGTGGTCAGCCCCACGCTGCGCAACACCCGCAATATCGCCCGCTGGCGCATGACCAACATCCTGACCGTTGGTGCCGCACTTTTGGCCATGATCCTGTCCGTATCCCTGTCGTCTGCCGCCACGGATGAAGTGTGTTCCATGCCACTTGATACCGCACCCGCCGCAACCTGCGAGTAGATGTCCCCGGTGCGGGCCTGTCTTCGGTCCGCATCACACCTGGGGGCAGGGGGGTGAGCAGCCCCTGCCCCCTTCCTTACAAGCCTTTTTCCACACAAGCCGTTTCACAACAAAGACTTCTGAAATCCCCGCCCCTGCCTTCACTCCCCCGAAGGCAGGGGCTTTTTTTTTATTCCGTTCACTGACCTGATGCCGTAGGTCGATGGGATGATCTGGTCCGCCCCCGACTTTTCCTATGAAATGGCTGCCTTCGCGCAGGGTGCACTTTTCGTGGCGGGCGTTGATGAGGTCGGGCGCGGCCCGCTTGCCGGCCCCGTAACGGCGGCGGCTGTCAGGCTGAACCCGGATGCAATTCCGCCCGGCCTGAATGATTCCAAAAAGCTGACGGGCCCGCGCCGGGCCATTCTGGCGACGGCCCTTTGGGCTTGCGCTGATGTCAGCGTCGCCCATGCGAGCGTCGAAGAAATTGATGATCTGAACATCCTGCGGGCCAGCCATCTGGCGATGCGGCGGGCAGTGGCGGGCCTGAAACAGGCGCCCGATCATCTGCTGATCGACGGAAATCAGCTGCCGCGCGACCTGCCGTGTGGCGCGCAAACGGTGGTTGCAGGCGACGCGTTAAGCCTTTCTATCGCGGCAGCCTCTATCGTGGCCAAAGTTGTGCGTGATCAAATCATGGTGATTTTGGCGCAACAGCACCCCGGCTACGGCTGGGAAACCAATGCGGGATACGGCACAGCCGCACATCTTGATGCCCTGCTAAATCTTGGTGTGACCCCACATCATAGACGCAGCTTTGCCCCCGTCCACAAGATGTTGTATCAAGATAAATCTGTAAGTGCTTGATTTAATAAAGAATTTGACGGCGAATCGGGGATGAATCATCTTAAGCCTTAATCAGCGGCACCAGAAGATGCCGGGGCAGAGGCGTGACATGACGAAACTGAAGACCGATGCGGTGGTCGAAAAATTGCCGCTGAATCAAATCCTTGGTGGCGATTGCATCGACGTGATGAAGGCGCTTCCGGCGGGCAGCGTCGATCTTATCTTTGCCGATCCGCCCTATAACCTGCAGCTCAAGGGATCGCTTCTGCGCCCCGACAACAGCCTTGTCGATGCGGTTGATGATCACTGGGACCAGTTCAGCAGCTTTGCGGCCTATGATGCCTTTACCCGCGATTGGCTGTCGGCGGCCAAACGGCTGCTGAAACCGAATGGCGCGATCTGGGTGATCGGCAGCTATCACAATGTCTTTCGGCTGGGGTCCATCCTGCAGGATCAGGGGTTCTGGCTGCTGAATGACGTGATCTGGCGAAAGTCGAACCCGATGCCGAATTTCAAGGGCAAGCGTCTGACCAACGCGCATGAGACCCTGATCTGGGCGAGCCGCGATGAAGCTGCGAAATACACCTTCAACTACGAGGCGCTGAAGGCGCTGAACGATGGCATCCAGATGCGATCGGATTGGGTGCTGCCGATCTGTACCGGTCATGAACGGATCAAGGACGACAATGGCGACAAGGCACATCCGACGCAGAAGCCGGAAAGCCTGCTGCACCGGGTGCTGATCGCGACGACCAATCCCGGCGATGTGGTGCTGGACCCGTTCTTTGGGACGGGAACGACAGGGGCAGTGGCCAAGATGCTGGGCCGCGATTTCATCGGGATCGAGC
>JAAFHS010000092.1 GCA_013298485.1 Rhodobacterales bacterium | reverse complement strand
ATCGGCCAGCGCAATCTCGGCCCAGGTGCCACTTCCGCCACGTGCGCGGATTTCGTCCAATTGCACCGATGCCAGTTCCATTTCATTCATCATGACCAGCGCCTGACCATAATAGCTGCGCGCCAGCACGTTATCCGGGTTGATCGCCAGCGCCTTGTCATAGGCGGCAAGACCTGCTTCCCAGTTGCCCATCTGACGGTTCAGGAAACCGACATAGGTCAGCACGCGGTCGGTCTCGCCTTCGGTCATCGATGCCAGAACCCGCATCGCATCCTCGGGGCGGCCCGCATAGGCCAGCTCGCGCACCGCAAGATAGCGTTGATCATCATTCAGCGTCTGCTCTTCCGGGTCGATGCAGGCTTGTGTCTTTTCATCAAACACCTGCCCCTCGGTGCAGACGGTGGTTGTTTCCGTGGGTTTCGGCGGTTCGGGATTATCGCTCCCGGCGGCGAAAGCCGCGAAGGGGGTCAAGGCGATCAGGGCGGCGGAAAGAATGCGCATGAGATGTATCCTTTTTTGCTTTTAACGAAGGTAGCACGACTACGACGTTCGTCAGCGCAAAAAAGTCCCCGGCGTTACTTTTGCCATATCACGGTTCCGCGAGCGGCAGATTTGCGGTCGTTAGCCGAAAACGCGGGCGAAAATCGTATCCACATGCTTGGTATGATAGCCAAGATCGAATTTCTCTTCGATCTGCGCGGGCGTCAGCGCCGCTGTCACATCCGGGTCCGCCAGCAGCTCGGTCTTGAAATCCGCGCCCTTTTCCCAGACCTTCATCGCATTCCTTTGCACCAGCCGGTACGCATCCTCGCGGCTGACGCCCGCCTGCGTCAGGGCCAAAAGCACGCGCTGGCTCATTACCAGACCACGGAATTTGTTCATGTTGGCCAGCATGTTTTCCGGATAAATCACCAGCTTTTCCACCACGCCCGCCAACCTGTGCAGCGCGAAATCCAGCGTGATCGTCGTATCCGGCCCGATCGCGCGTTCGACCGAGGAGTGCGAGATGTCCCGCTCATGCCACAGCGCCACGTTTTCCATCGCAGGCACCACGGCCATCCGCACCAGCCGCGCCAGCCCGGTCAGGTTTTCCGTCAGGACCGGGTTGCGCTTGTGCGGCATCGCGGATGACCCCTTCTGGCCGGGGCTGAAAAACTCCTCCGCCTCCAGCACTTCGGTGCGCTGCATATGGCGGATTTCAATCGCGATATTCTCGATGCCTGACGCGATCACCCCCAGGGTCGCAAAGAACATCGCATGCCGGTCGCGCGGAATAACCTGCGTGCTGATCGGCTCCGGGCTCAGCCCCAGTTTCGCACACACATGCGCCTCAACCGCCGGATCGATGTTCGCAAACGTCCCCACAGCCCCCGAAATCGCCCCCGTCGCCACCTCCGCGCGCGCAGCCACAAGTCGCGCCCGGTTGCGCGCCATCTCTGCGTAAAACCGCGCGAAGGTCAGGCCCATCGTCGTCGGTTCCGCATGAATGCCGTGGCTGCGCCCGATGCGGACCGTATCCTTATGCTCAAATGCGCGCGCCTTCAGCGCCGCCAGCACCCGGTCAACCCCCGCCAGCAACAGATCCGACGCCCGCACCAGTTGCACGTTCAGCGTGGTGTCCAGCACATCTGAACTCGTCATCCCCTGATGCACGAACCGCGCCGCATCCGCCCCCACGATGTCCGACAGATGCGTCAGGAACGCGATCACGTCATGCCTGGTGACCGCCTCAATCGCGTCAATCGCCGCCACATCGAACTCCACATCGCGCGCAGCCCACACTGCATCGGCATTCGCACGCGGGATCACGCCCAGACCCGCCATCGCATCACAGGCATGCGCCTCGATTTCAAACCAGATGCGGAACTTAGTTTCCGGCGACCAGATCGCAACCATCTCGGGGCGGGAATAGCGGGGGATCATCACGCGGACTTTCATTGGAAAAGGAATGCGTGTCCGCATAGACTGCAGCCGTTGAAACGGCAAGGCAGGACAATCCCGATGCGTAGCGCCCTGATGATGTTCCTGCTTTGCGCGACCCCGGCCATGGCCGAGGATTGGACTACCCTTTCAGGTGATCAGATCACGCAGGCGCTGACCGCCCGCCTGCTGCGCTATGAGGATGGCGCGCGCCAGCAGTTCAACGCCGACGGCACCACGATCTATGAAAGCCCTGATATCAGCCATGGCCAGTGGCGTGTGACGGGTGATCAGTACTGCTCGCAATGGCCACCCTCTGATCGGTGGTCCTGCTATGATGTGGCACAGAACGGCCTGGATATCCGCTTTGTCGCGGGTGACGGCTCGGCCGCCATCGGGCGATATGCCGACCTTCCCTGACTCGATTTTTCGCAGAAAAACCGGACTCACCGCATGTTCTGCGAAAATTCTGCACCGCGCCGCGCGATGCCGACATCAACACAGCGATGGGGTTGCCAGGGATGGGTGTTCTGAAACGTTTCCTGCGCTTCTGTCTGACGGTTGCCGCCGGGGGGGTGATCCTGCTGCTCGCGCTCGGCTATACCGGGGCCTTCCACCCCGCCGGTGACAGCTTTGCCGTCTTCCGCCCCCAGATCGCCTCTGCCGCCGCAATCCTGTCCCTTGGCATCTGGGCCCTTGGCCGCCGCCGCCTTGCCGGCGTCATGGCGATCCTCGCGGGTGTTGCGGGCCTTCCCATCATGCTGGCCTCCACAATGACCCCGCCTGCGGGTCAGGGGATCACCCTGTACCAGAAGAACATGCTGTTCATCAATGATGACCTTGCCGCCCTGCAGGCCGATATCCGCACCGCAAACCCCGCCGTCCTGACCCTGCAAGAGGTGTCAGACCGCAACCGCCCCCTGCTGGACGCCCTCGCCGATATCCTGCCCTATCAGATGCAATGTCCTTTCAAGGCCGTGGGCGGTACCGCCATCGCCACGCACCTGCCGCCCACGACCGCCGCCCAAATCTGCGAACCCGGCCTTTCTGCCATGCAGGTCACCGGGCCGGACGGGCCTCTCTGGATCGTGTCCATCCATCTGCACTGGCCCTGGCCCTTCGCGCAGGCGGCCCAGGTCGATGCCCTGATCCCGTTACTCGAACGCCTCGACGGTCCCATGGTCATCGCCGGGGATTTCAACATGGTCCCCTGGTCGCACACGCTCCACCGCTTCACCGCCGCCAGCCGCACGGTGGAGGCTGGCCCCGCGCAGGGCACATGGCCCGGCTTTGGCCCCCTCGCCCCGCTGCCCATCGATCATGTCATGGGGCCAAAGGGCGGCAGCATAACCCTGCGCCCGCTGGCAGGCTCCGATCACCACGGCCTGCTGGCTGACCTTTAGCCGCCCATCAAGCCTTTATCAAACGGGTATGTCGTCAGGTTCTCATGCCCGGTCTCCGTGATCAGCACCTGTTCTTCCAGCTTGATCGAAAAATCCCCGCCCTCAGGGCTGACCAGCGCCTCCACGCACAGCACCATCCCCGGCTCCAGCGCCGCATCGAATGCGCCTTCCGCCCACCCGTCGGGATAGGGAACATAGGGCCATTCATCGCACAGCCCCACCCCGTGCATCCGGCAGGAATATTTCTGCCGGTCATATTGCGCATCCAGCACATGCCCGCGATGCACCAGTTCCCGGATCGTCACCCCCGGTTTCAACAGCCCCATGTTCACCGCGATATGGTCCCGCGCATGCTGCATCGCCGCCACCATATCCGCGCGCGGATGCCGATCGCCGATCCACCAGGTGCGCGAGATATCAATGCAGAAGCCGTAAGCCCCGATCAGATCCGTATCAAACGCCACGATCTCGTTATTCTGGATGATCCGTGGCCCGCATTCCTTGAACCACGGGTTCGTGCGCGGCCCGGATGCCAGCAGCCGCGTCTCGATCCACTCACCCCCGCGCCGGATATTGCCCGCATGCAGATGCGCCCAGACATCATCCTCTGACATGTTGCCCCGTGGCACGCCCTCCCGCGCCGCCACTTCCATCTCGGCAATCGCCGCTTCACAGGCATGATGCGCGCAGCGCATCGCCAGTATCTCATCCGGCCCCTTCACCGCCCGCATGCGTTCGGTGACAACCTCGCCCTCCAGCACCTCAAACCCGGCCCGCTCCAGTGCCCGCAACCCGTGCACCATGATCTTGTCCACCGCGATGCGCATGTTGGTGCCCGCATGCGCCCGCATCACTTCCGTGACCTGTGCCGCAAAGGACCGCGCATCCTGTTCCGTGTTGTCCCCATTGGTATTGTAGAAAAACGCAGCCCCCGACCGCAGTTCCTTGACCCTTGGATTGAAAGACACAAGGAAAGGCGCGTTCTTGTATTCCCACATCACCATATGCCCGTCCGCGCACAGAAGGCAGGCCCGGAACGGGTTATGGCTGTTCCACAGCTGCATGTTCGTCGTGTCCGTCGCATAGCGGATGTTCAACGGATCGAACATCAAAAGCCCGCCGATATCACGGTCCACCAGCGCCTGCGTCAGCCGCCGCCAACGATACTCCCGCATCGCCGCAAGGTCCGGCAACACCAGCCCCGCCGCCGCCCATTCCCCAAACGCCAGTTGCGTTGGCCCGATTTCCACCCGGTCATTGTCGTTGGGTGTCCCATCCCCCAGCACCGCCCCCCGCGTGGGGTCGATCTTGCGTCGCGTTGCATAAGGCTGGTCCATCGGGTGCCTCCGTGATGGCCCAAAGCGTCTCGCCATTTTGCCCGCCAGGCTTGCCTGCCGCCGACCCTGCCTGCGTCGCAAATGGCGGTCATCATCCGGCGCGCGATCCTGCCCGTGGCCCCGCAGCCCCGTGCCCCAGCGTGCAGAACGGCCACGGTCCCCCCGGGTGTGAGGGCGTGCCTTGTCGGCACTTTACCTCGCTGCACCAATGTGATTCACATTCGCGACAAACCGCTTTAGACAAACCGCATGACCATCATCCTGCAATCGCATCTGCCCTTCGCCCCATGGATGGACCCGCGCACCAGCCGTCTGCCCGGCGTCCTGCCGCTTGATGGCGACGAATGGTTGCGCGTGGATGATGCCTTTGCCGGTCAGATGGCGCTCCGTGACCGTCTGATCGCCGATGATCCCGTCGCCGTGCATGCCCTGTTGCCCGACGGGCAGGCCGCAGCGGATGAGCTTTATGCCCTTGTCCTCGCCCGGCTTGCCAGCCAGCCCGGTTATCGGATCGGCCCTACCCAAGGCACGCGGCCCGACGGGGTCACGGTGCCACTTGATCCTGCGGCACCCCTCCTGACCCTTGGTCGCCTGGTGCAGGAAGATCTCTGCATCCTGCAGCAGCAGGGCGATGAACATGTCCTCATGGGCGCCATCCTATGCTTTCCCGCCAGTTGGAGCCTTGCCCAGAAAATCGGGCGGCCTCTGTCAGGCATTCACACGCCAGTGCCCAGTTACGACGACCGTATCCAGACCTCGGTCCAGCGCATGTTCAACGCTATCCGCGTGGAACAGCCGCTCTGGCGCGGCAATTCCCTGCTTTACGATGACCCGACGTTGCATCAACCCCGGCTTGAAGGGGCCCGCCGTGCGCGCCCGGTGGCCAAGACCTATGTCCGCTCCGAACGCCAGTGTCTGCTGCGTCTGCCCGGAACCCGCGCGGTGGTTTTCACGATCCACACCTATGTCGTGCGGCGCAGCACACTGGCCGCCGACGCAGAGGCCGCCATTCTGGCCTTGCATCCCTGAACAGGGTCAAGGCGGTCCCGAAAGGTTACCAAGGTGTTGATTTTGCCCCTTTTTGAAACGTTATATATCTGTTTTATAATGGAAAAGCTGAAAATTGACAGCCGTCAATTTCAATAAAAAAGGGCACCTTCGCAGGTGCCCTTTCCGTGACATGTCATTCGTAGGATGGGCAATTCTGCCCATCATCCCTCAGCAGGAATAATACATCTGATATTCAATCGGATGCGGCGTGTGTTCATAGGCATAAACCTCTTCCCACTTCAGCGCCATGTAGCCTTCCAGCTGATCCTTGGTGAACACATCGCCCACCATCAGGAATGCATGATCCTTCTCCAACTCCTGGAGCGCCTCACGCAAGCTGCCGCAAACGGTCGGGATTTCCGCCAGCTCTTCTGGCGGCAGATCATACAGATCCTTGTCTGACGCAGGACCGGGATCGATCTTGTTCCTGATCCCGTCCAGACCCGCCATCAGCAATGCTGCAAACGCCAGATAGGGGTTCGCCGACGGATCGGGGAAGCGCGCCTCAACCCGCTTGGCCTTCGGGCTTTCGGTCCACGGGATACGGACGCAACCAGAGCGGTTCCGCGCCGAATAGGCGCGCAGCACCGGCGCCTCAAAACCCGGGATCAGGCGTTTGTAGCTGTTGGTGCCAGGGTTCGTCAGCGCGTTCAGCGCCTTCGCATGCTTCAGGATGCCGCCGATGAACCACAGCGCCTCCTGGCTCAGGTCCGCATACTTGTCGCCTGCGAAGAGTGGCTTGCCGCCCTTCCAGATCGACATGTTCACGTGCATCCCCGACCCGTTATCGCCCTTCATCGGCTTCGGCATGAAGGTGACCGTCTTGCCATAGGCATGCGCCACGTTGTGGATCACGTATTTGTACTTCTGGATGTTGTCGGCCTGTTCGACGAGGCCCCCGAAGATCATCCCCAGCTCGTGCTGGCAGGTCGCCACCTCATGATGGTGCTTGTCGACCTTGATGCCCATCCGCTTCATCGTCGACAGCATCTCGCCGCGGATATCCTGCGCCTCATCCACCGGGTTGACCGGGAAATAGCCGCCCTTGTGCCCTGCGCGGTGGCCATAGTTACCGCCTTCGGTCACGGTGTCGGTGTTCCAGGCAGCAGCCTCGGCATCAATCTCATACGACACTTTGCGCGGTGTGATCGAATAGCGCACGTCGTCGAACAGGAAGAACTCCGCTTCCGGCCCGAAATACGCGGCATCACCGACGCCTGAAGATTTAAGGTAGGCTTCCGCCTTCAGCGCCGTCTGGCGCGGGCAGCGCGGATAGGCCTCGCCCGTGTCCGGCTCCACCACGTTGCAATGCACGCACATGGTTTTTTCCGCATAGAACGGGTCGATATAAACCGATGCCGGATCCGGGATCAGCTTCATGTCCGACTGATCGATCGACTTCCAGCCCGCGATGGACGAGCCGTCGAACATGAAGCCTTCTTCCCAGAAATCCTCATCGACAAGGTCCGCCACCAGCGTCACATGCTGCAGCTTGCCCTTTGGGTCGGTAAAGCGGATGTCGACATATTCGACCTCTTCGTCCTTCATCAGTTTCAGAGCATTCTTGACTGCGCTCATCATGCTGTCCTTTGCGTTGGTGTTTCGTTGCGGGCTTCCGCCCGGTTAGATCGCGTCGTCACCGGTCTCGCCGGTGCGGATACGAATGGCTTGTTCAACGGTGCTGACGAAAATCTTGCCGTCACCGATCTTGTCCGTGCGCGCGGCAGCCACGATGGCGGCAATGGCCGCATCCACCATGTCATCAGCCAGCACGACCTCGATCTTCACCTTCGGCAGGAAATCGACCACATATTCGGCACCCCGGTAAAGTTCCGTATGGCCCTTCTGGCGCCCGAACCCTTTGACTTCCGTGACGGACAGGCCCTGAATGCCGGCCTCTTGCAAGGCCTCCTTGACCTCATCAAGCTTGAAAGGCTTGATGATCGCCTCGATCTTCTTCATGGGCCGACTCCCCCCGGGTTTCGATTGCCGTCTGACCATGATCTTATGGGGGCGACAATCGGGGCAGGGAAGGGGCCTTCTGCGGGGTCCGCGAAATTAAGGGGTTTGCGTGCTGTTTGGGCAAAGTGATGCAGAATTAGGCAGAATGAGAAAAGGTATCCGATGACTGAACTGCTGACCGCCGCCCAGATGCGCAGCGTTGAGGCCGCAGCAATTGCCAGCGGTGAGGTGACCGGGCTGGAGCTGATGGAACGCGCCGGGCGCGGCGTGGTGGAAGCGATATTTGAGGAGTGGCCGGAGCTGGCTGCCACCGCGCACCGGGCCGTGGTCCTGTGCGGGCCG
>JAAFHS010000091.1 GCA_013298485.1 Rhodobacterales bacterium | reverse complement strand
GATCTCGCGCCCCGCCCAAGCGGCGAGGTTGGTCTGGCTGAACCGCAGATGCCGCGTCGCCCCTTCGCTGTCGGTGATTTCAGCATGGGGGGCACCGTTCTGCATCACAACCCCTGCAGGCAGGATGTTCATCGCGGGGCTGCCCATGAAGGTGGCCACAAACAGGTTTGCGGGCGTGTCGTAGATTTCCTTCGGTGTGCCCAATTGCTGCACATAGCCTTTGTTCATCACGGCAATGCGGGTGGACAGGGTCATCGCCTCGATCTGGTCATGGGTGACATAGACGATGGTGGTGCGCAGCTTCTGGTGCAGTTTCTTGATCTCGGTCCGCATGTCGACGCGCAGTTTGGCATCAAGGTTTGAAAGCGGCTCATCAAACAGGAACACATCCGGATTGCGCACCAACGCGCGGCCCATGGCGACGCGCTGCCGCTGGCCACCCGAAAGCTGCCCCGGCTTGCGGTCCAGAAGGGGCGTGATCTGCAACAGGCGGGCCACATCTTCCAGTGCCTTGTCGCGCTCGGGTTTCGGCACCCCGTGCATTTCAAGCCCAAAGGTCATGTTCTGGCCCACGGTCATGTTGGGGTAAAGCGCGTAGGACTGGAACACCATCGCGATGTTGCGCTTGGACGGATGCACGCCATTGATGACGCGGCCCTTTATGGAGATATCGCCTGATGATATCGCCTCCAGCCCGGCGATCATGTTCAGAAGGGTGGACTTGCCGCAACCGGACGGGCCGACAAGGACCAGAAACTCACCCTCTTCAACCTGAATATCCACCTCATGCAGCACCTGTACCGCGCCATAGGATTTGGTGACGTGCGAGATATCGAGAAAGCCCATCGCGTGCAGTCCTTTTGGTAATCGTTGTGCGACCCCCGGCTGCGCGCCGGGGGCCAGCGTGAGGTTTACTTTGCCGCCATGATCGCGTCGGCAAGGGTTGCAGCCCCATCCGTTGCTGTCATGTCGCTGTTGAAGAATTCGGTGATCGCATCGGTGGCCGCCCCCACCACAGCCGCATTGGCTGCATGGGTGCCTGCGAAGGTCGGCACCGCAGTCCCTGCCGCATCCGCCGTTGCCAGATCGGCAGCCGTGGATTGCGCGCAGGCGTCAAGGGCTGACATATCCACATCCATGCGCGCGGGGATCGCCCCCTTGGCAAGGTTGAAGTCAATCTGCACCTGGGGGTCCATGATGGCGCTTGCCAGCACTTCCTGCGCGTGGATCGCCTCCGGATCGGTCTGGGTGAACAGCGATAGCGAATTCACCAGATAGACAAAGCCCGCCTGACCGTTCGCCTTGGGCACTGGGATGCAGGCGAAATCATCACCCGGCACCTTGCCTGCGTTGGTAAACTCGCCCTTGGCCCAGTCGCCCATGATCTGCATCGCCGCCTCGCCATTGATGACCATTGCCGTGGCAAGGTTCCAGTCACGCCCGGCGGCGTTTTCATCGATCATGTCGCGCAAGGTGGCGAGTTCGGTGAACACGGTAACCATCGTCTCGCCCCGCAGGGTCGCATCGTCCAGATCGACCAGTGCCTTGCGATAGAAATCCGCCCCGCCGATGCCCATGGCCACCGCCTCGAACATATACGCCTCTTGCCAGGGCTGGCCGCCATGGGCCAGCGGGATGATCCCGGCCGCGACAAACTTTGGTGCCAGCGCGTTCAGTTCCTCCCATGTCGTGGGATAAGGCGCGCCAATCGCGTCAAAGGCCGCCTTGCTCGCCCAGATCACATCGGTGCGGTGCACGTTGGTGGGCACCGACACGTAATGCCCGCCCACTTTGGTGAAATCCTTCACCGCCTGTGGCAGCACGGCATCCCAACCTTCGGCCGCCGCCAGCGCATCGACGTTGCCGAGCAGGCCCTCGTTCGCCCAGTCGATGATGTTCTGGCCCAGCATCAGCATGGCCGCAGGCGGGTTGCCCGACGCGATCCGCGCCTGCAACGCGGTCTTGGCCGCATCGCCGCCACCACCCGCCACCGGCGCATCCGCCCAGGCCACGCCGTTCGCCACCACCTTGTCACGCACGGCGGACAGGGCGGCAGCCTCGCCGCCGCTGGTCCAGAAATGCATCACCTCGACCGTTGGTTCGGCCAATACCGGGGATGCGACCATCCCCAAAATCAGTGCTGTCGCAATGGACATTTGTTTCATCTTGAGGTTTCTCTTTCACGTTCGCCCGGTCTTGCTTTGCGTTGGGCCTTTGGTTGAACAAAGATCGCCGGGCGGCTCCACCCGCCCGGCGATCGGCTTATCCCTTGACGCTGCCCGCCATCAGCCCGCGCACGAAATAGCGGCCTGCAACGATATAGACGAAAAGGGTGGGAAGGGCGGCAAGGATCGCGCCCGCGAAATGCACGTTGTATTCCTTGACCCCCGTGGATGAGTTCACAAGGTTGTTCAGCGCCACGGTCATCGGCATGCTGTCCAGATCGGCAAACGATGCGCCGAACAGGAAGTCATTCCAGATATTGGTGAATTGCCAGATGACGCTGACCACGATGATCGGCCCCGACGATGGCAGCATGATGCGCCAGAAGATGCGAAAGAACCCTGCCCCGTCGATCATCGCCGCACGCACAAGTTCGGTCGGGAAAGCGGAATAGTAATTGCGGAAATACAGCGTGGTGAACCCAAGGCCGTAAACCACGTGCACCAGCACAAGCCCCGGCGTGGACCCCGCCAGCCCCAGCAACCCCAGCATCCGCGCCATCGGGATCAGCACGATCTGAAACGGGATAAAGCATGCAAACAGCATCAGCCCGAACAGGATCGTATCGCCACGAAAGCGCCATTTCGTCAACACATACCCGTTCAGTGCGCCAAGCACGGTCGAGATGATCACCGCCGGGGCGACCATGAGGATGGAGTTCAGAAAGAACGGCTTCAACCCCGTCGCCTCCACCCCGATCTGGGCGGTGGACCATGCCGATGCCCAAGGGGCGATGGTCCAGTCCTGCGGCAGGGCCATCATGTTGCCGCCGGTGATTTCGGACAGCGGCTTCAGGCTGTTCACCAGCATCACGAAGAACGGCAGCAGGTAGAACAATGCGAACAACACCAGCACCAGATAGATGAAGGTCCGCGTGATGCGCCCGGTGCGGATGGCGGTGTCCTGGGTGGCGGCGGTCATTGGCCCTTCTCCTTCAGTTCGGCATAGAGATAGGGCACCATGATCGCGGCGATGGTCATCAGCATGATCACCGCCGACGCCGCCCCGATGCCCATCGAATTGCGGGTGAAGGTGTAGGAATACATGAAGGTTGCGGGCAGTTCGGTCGCGCGCCCCGGTCCGCCCCCCGTCAGGGCGATGACAAGGTCATAGGATTTGATCGCAAGGTGCGACAGGATCACAAACGCCGACAGGAACGCAGGCCGCAGCAGCGGGATCACGATGCGGCGGTAAAGCTGCCAGTTCGATGCGCCATCAATCTGTGCAGCCTTCAGGATTTCGTTGTCGATGCCCCGCAGACCCGCCAGAAACATCGCCATCACGAAACCGGATGTCTGCCACACGGCGGCGATGACGACGGTATAGATCGCCATGTCGCGATCCTTGATCCAGTTGAAACTGAAGGATTCCCAGCCCCACAGGTGCATGGTGTGTTCAAGGCCGATGCCGGGGTCGAGAAACCATTTCCACGCCGTGCCTGTCACGATGAACGACAGGGCCATCGGATAGAGATAAATCGGGCGCAAGAAGCCTTCACCGCGGATCTTCTGATCCAGAAACACCGCCAGAGTTAGGCCGATCACCGTGCAGATGACGATGTAAAGGGTGGCAAAGATCGCCAGGTTGATGATCGCCGTGGTCCAGGCCGAAAGCGCGAACAGCTTGGTGTAGTTTTCCATCCCGACCAGGTCGTAGGAAGGCAGCATCTTGCTGTCGGTAAAAGACAGATAGACGGTATAGATGATGAATCCATAGACGAACACCAGCATCGCTGCCAGCGACGGGGACAGGACCAGTTTCGGGATCCAGTCCTGCAGGCGTGTGCGGAAATCCACGTCTGTCGTGGTCGTCATGGTGCACCCCCTCCCCGAAAGTGTGAAGGCGGCGAGGCCGCCTTCACGATTGTCAGATTATTGGGCAGCCTCGACTGCCGTCACCAATTCGGCTGCAGCTGTTTCCGCGTCATACTCGCCGTTGAAATGCGCCGTGACCACGTCATAGATCGCGTTCTTGATCGCGGCGCGGTTAGCATGGCCATGGGCCATCGACCCGATCAGCGTGCCGCCTTCAGCCGCTGCTGCAAGGTCGGCCATGGCCTTCTTGCCGCAATCGTCAAAAGCATCATTCGGCACATCGGTGCGCGACGGAACCGACCCCTTGACCACGTTGAACGCCGACTGGAACGCGGGCGACATGATCGACCGCGCCATTTCCGCCTGTGCGGCCTGCGCACCTGCATCCGCCACCGCGAACATCGCAAACTGGTCGGAGTTGAACGTCACAACGCCCGCCGTTCCCGGCACGCGGAAGCAGGCGAAATCGACGCCGGGCACCTTGCCTGCGTTGATGAACTCGCCCTTGGCCCAGTCGCCCATGATCTGGAAACCGGCCTCGCCGTTGATGACCATCGCAGACGCAAGGTTCCAGTCACGGCCTGAAAAGTTGTCATCGACAAAGCTGCGCAGGGTGGCCATGCGGTTGAACGCCTCGACCATCTGTTCGCCGCCAAGGGCGGCAGGGTCCAGATCAATGAAGGCCGCCTTGTAGAATTCAGGGCCCCCCACCGACAGCACGACGCCGTCAAACATCGTGGCCTCCTGCCAGGCCTGCCCGCCGTGGGCGAGTGCGGTGCGCCCCGAATCCTTGACCTTTTGCAAGGCGGCCACGAATTCATCCCATGTTGTCGGCTCGGCAATGCCCAGCTCATCCATCACGGCCTTGTTGGCCCAGACCCAGTTCGTGGAATGCACGTTCACGGGTGCCGCAACCCAATGGCCGTCATATTTGGAGAATGCCTGCAGGGCGGCGGGCACCACGGCATCCCAGCCTTCGGCGGCGGCGACCTCATCAAGATTGGCAAGCGCGCCTTCCGCTGCCCAATCCTGAATGTCAAAGCCCAGCATCTGTACGGCGGTCGGCGGATTGCCTGCCGTGACGCGGGCGCGCACGGCTGTCATCGCAGCCTCACCACCACCGCCTGCAACCGGCATGTCGTTCCAGCCGATGGATTTTCCTGCCAGATCTTCCTTCAGCACGCCAAGCGCCGCAGCCTCGCCGCCCGATGTCCACCAGTGCAGGACTTCGACATCATCGGCCACAGCGACCGAAGTCGTCAGCGCCAAAGCCGCCATTGCTGTCAGTGTCTTTCCAAAATACCCACGCATGTTGTGTCCTCCCATGGATGTCGCGTTGGTCGTGTCTTGCCGCCGATATCAGCGGGTCTTTACCCAAGGCGCCCGCGTGCGGCCGATCCGCATCGCCAGCGTTTTCACCTCAAGGAATTCGTCAAGGCCGTAGGGGCCGATCTCGCGTCCCTGGCCGGATTGTTTGACGCCCCCGAAGGTCAGTTCGGGAAAGCCGTCCATCCAGGTATTGGTCCAGACCGTGCCGGCCTGCACCCGGCGGGCAAAGTCCATGCAGGTATGCACATTCTCGCTCCACACGCCTGCCGACAGGCCGTAAGTGCCATCGTTCACCAATGCGATGGCCTCGTCATGCGTGCGGAATGTCAGCACCGACAGGACCGGGCCAAACACCTCATCCCGCGCTATCGCCATGTCGGGGGTGACATCGGCCACGATAGTGGGCTGATAGAACTGCCCCGCAAGGCCCGGCACCTGCAAAAGCCCGCCACCCAGCCGCACAGTCGCACCGGCCTTTACCGCCGCCTGCACGTAACTATCGATCTTGGCATTATGCGCCGGGGATATGATCGCCCCCACCTGCGTGTCCGAATTCAACGGATCGCCAAAGGCCACATGGCCCGACAGCGCCACGACCCGCGCGATGAACGCCTCGGCCACGTCCGCGTGCACAATCACGCGGCTGCCGGAATTGCAGCATTCGCCCGCATTGAAATACACCCCGAACGTCACCGCATCGGCGGCACCCTCCAGATCGGCATCGGGGTAGATCACCTGCGGATTCTTGCCCCCCAGTTCCAGTGCCACCTTTTTCAGCGTGCCCGCTGCCGTTGCCGCAATCTGTTTGCCCACCGCCGTGGACCCGGTAAAGGTGACCATATCCACGGACGCGCTTTCCACCATCGCCGCACCCACCGGCAGGCCATAGCCCAGCACGATGTTCACCACCCCGGCGGGCAGGCCCGCCTGCACCAGCAACTCGCCCAGCATGACGGTGCTTGACGGCGTCATCTCGGACGGTTTGACCACACAGGTGCAGCCCGCCGCCAGCGCAAAGGGCAGTTTCTGGCTGACGATCCAGAACGGAAAGTTCCACGGCGTGATGATCGACACCACGCCAATCGGTTCTTTCAGCACCACGCCAAGCATATCGGGCCCAAGGCTGTTGTGGCTGTCGCCGTGCAACGTGCGCGCAAGCGATGCCGCATAGCGCCACAGGTCTGCCGCCCCCGCGACCTCACCCTTCGCCTGCGAAATCGGCTTGCCGCTTTCCAGCGTTTCCAGCAGGGCGATGCGATCCACACTACCTTCAATCAGATCAGCCACGCGCAGCAAAACCGCCGCGCGCGCCTTGCCGGAAAGGCGGCTCCAGCGGCCGTCATCAAAGGCGCGGCGGGCGGCGGCAATTGCGGCGTCCGCCTCCGCTTGCCCGCCAAGGGCCGACTGGCTGACCAGCACGCCATGCGCCGGCGATGCCCGATTGAAGCTGCGGCCATCCGCGCTGCCCTGCCAGACCCCGTCAATCAGATGCCGCCCCTGGAAGGGTTCCGCCGGAAGCGCATGGTTGGTGGCCGGGATGATCGTCATGTGCATGGTCAGGTTCCGGGAAAGATGGGTTTGCGTTTGGCGGCAAAGGCGTTCACACCCTCTGCCCGGTCATCGCTGGCCGCGATCATGCCGCTGCCCAATGCCTCGATCATCGCGGCGCGGTCTTCGCCCACGGCGGCATGGATCATGAATTTCGCGGCTTCTGTTGCGCGCGGCGATGTGGCGGCAAGGCTGGCTGCCATCGCCTCGGCACAGGCCCGCGCGTCATCCGCCACCTCAGCCACAAAGCCAATCGCCAGCGCCCGGTCCGCCGACAGCCTGCGCCCGAACAGCGCCATTTCCTTCAGCACGGCTTCTGGCAGCAACCGCGCCAGCCGCTGGGTGCCGGACCATCCGGGGACGATGCCAATGCCCGCCTCGGGGAGTGCGAGGGTCGCCTTGGGCGTCATCACCCGGATGTCACATGCGGCGGCAAGCTCCAGCCCGCCGCCAAACGCATGACCGCTGATCGCGGCGATGGTGGGTTTGCCCATCCGCGCCAGCCGGTCGAAGATACGGTGCCCGTCCCGCACCCAATGCCGCGCGAATTCCGCAGGGGACAGATCGCCCCAGGCCGCGATATCCGCGCCCGTGCAAAACGCGCGGTCGCCTTCCGCCGTCACGACGACGCAACGCACCTCAGGCCTGCGTTCAATCACGTCGCAGTGCGCCGCCAGCTGCGCCAGCATCGGCACCGTCAGCGCGTTCAGCTTGGCCGGATTGTCCAGCCGCAACTCGGCCAAGGGTCCGCGCAGGTGCAGGTGAAGCTGGCTCATAGCGGCAACTCCATCGCGGTGCGGGCCAGCAGCGACAGCGGCATGGTCGTGCAATCATTGGCGACGCGCACCCGGCCTTCCGATGCGCCGATGATATCACGCACGGGATCAATCCCCGGCATGATTTCCGTTGCCATCAGCCCCGCATCCGTTGACCGCATCACGCAGCGTTCGGTGACATAGATCACGTCCTGCCCCGTTTCCCGCGCCCGCCGCCCGGCAAAGGTGACATGTTCCACCGCATCGACCATCTTGGTGAACTTGCCCGGCTTCGTCACGGTCAGCCCGGTATCTGACAGCGCAATCTCTGCCCCTGCCTCGAACCACCCCGAAAACACGATCTTC
>JAAFHS010000090.1 GCA_013298485.1 Rhodobacterales bacterium | reverse complement strand
CCTATTGTGATGGGTCGCACAAGACGCTGGTCCTGCCGCAAGGGTAAGGTCAAACTTCCGCCCGAATCCGCCGCTATCCTTTCGCATGTGCAATCCGGGGGTGGTGGCGATGCGGTTTCTGCTGGTGGTTTTGATGCTTGTCGCCTCGCCCCTTTGGGCGGATGAGGTGACGGAGAAGTCCAGCGCCGATGCCCGCGCAATGATCTATGCCCATGATATCGACGGGTTCAGCCGCGCGATCATCGCAGCCCACGCCGCCGATCTGGCCGCAAAAGGCGATCAGAACCTGCAGCGCACGCTGTTTACCCCCTTTGGCGTGACCGACCCGCGCGTCGCGGCCTTTACCGCCGACTGGCTGGCGCGGGAGCCGGACAGCCCCTATGCGCTGACGGCGCGGGTCTGGTATCTGCGGGCGATGGGCTGGGCGATGCGGGGCACTGCGTTACCCCGTTTTACCTGGCCCGCCGCAATGGACCAGATGGCCGAAATGCATGGCGCGGGGATGGAGATGGCGCTGCGCGCACGCGAACTTGCCCCCGATCTGGTTGCCGCATCGGATGCCGTAATCCGCATGGGCCAGACCTTTGGCATGGCGGACCTTGCCGCAGAGGAGCTGGCCCGCATCATGGACATCGCGCCGAACTATGGCAGCCTGTTGCGCGCCGCCAATTCCCTGTCACCCAAATGGGGCGGGTCGGTCGATGCCGTGGCACGCGCATGCGAGGATTACGCGACGCTGCTGCCGGATGTGGAGGGGTACACGGTCGATATCTGCCTGGTGGAGATGTTCATCGCAGCCCCGGTTGACGGTGCGGCCCGGGATTGGGCCTGGGACATGCTGACGCGCCTGCCTGACCATCCCAATCTGATAGCGGCACGGACAGAGAAAGCCGTTGAAAACAGGGGCAGCCCCCCGGAACGGCTGGCGGCACTGGAGGCCTTTTTCGCGAATGGCGGCACCTGGACGACAGCGGCGATGCATCTGGATATCGAACGCTCCGCATCAGGCGAGCCTTTTGAAAAAGCCTTCCCCGCTGCAGTCGAGCGCGCCTTTGCACAGGCGACCGAAGATCTGCTGTATGATCCCGGCGACCCGGAGCTGGTCAGAACCTACTTTGATCTGATCGACAGTCTGCCGATAGGCAAGCGTCCGGACCAGGCGATGCAGCTGTCCGTCCTGCGCAATCTGCTGGCGGTGGCGCCCTATAACCCGACGGCCTGGATGCAGATGGCCACACTGCAATCCGCAGGCCTGCCGGTTGCCGAGACATCGGTTCTGGCCCCGGCGGTGGCCAATGCGGTGAGCTATTCCAATCACCAGACCACCGTCCTTGCCGAGATGACAGGGCTTTATGCCATGGCCTATGCGAATGGCACTGCTGACGCGCGGCTTGCTGCGATACGCAGTGAAACCTATACATTTCCAGCCGCCTTCGATACCGATGTGAGTTGCCCCTACACCCGTCTCGTGCGCCTGCTGGAGGAGGCCTGCCGCATTCAGGACATCCCTGCAGGCGAGTGCCGCAACGCAGGGGCCGCCCTGCCGGAAATGCTGGATAGCGTGAACGAAATTGCCGCGCGCGGGGCCTGCGTGGCCGAACGCACCGCCCCGATCGAAGCGCTGGTCTTTGAACCCATGGACGCACCATAACCCCTACCCGATCAGGATCACCGCCCAGGCCAGACCGCCCGCAATCGCCGTGACCGCCACCGCCGCCGATCCTGCGTCCTTGGCGCGGCCGGCGCGGGGGTCCTGCGCATCGGAGATATAATCCACGGTTTCCTCAATGGCCGTGTTCACCAGTTCCATCACAAGGATCATCAGGCCCAGCGCGATGATCAGCGCGCGTTCCCCCGGTGTCAGGTGCAGGCTGAAGGCAAGCACGGCGGAGGCCGCATTCAGCATCGCCCATTGCCGCAACGATTTTTCCCGCGCCCATGTGCTGCGCCAGCCCTGCCACGACCAGCGCGCGGTATTCCGCAGGCGCCGCACCTCATCCTTCAACTGCATCATGCGTCCCCGCCGTCGTGATTTTGGCGCAACCTACTGCGTGGCGGACGGGCTGACCAGCCTGCAGCGGTACCTCAGGCCGGGGCCGCACCGTCGGCCTGCGGCGCAAGCCCCGCAATCACCGCCGCGTTCGCGCAGAAGGCCGGGGCCGGGCTGGCGGGGGCTGCATGATCCAGCCAGTCCCCGCAGGCGGCATCTGCCCGGCAGGCCCGGCAGCACGCCACAATGGCCCCCAGTTCGCGGCGCGCCAGCCAACCGTCGACGACGGCCCCGGCAAGGTTCAGCCCCGCAGTCTGTGCCATCCGCTGCGCGCGCGCCCACGCATGCGGGGCTTCGGTATAGCCGATCATATTATCCCTCCTGATGACGATGGAAAGATGATCGGCGCGTCCGGCCCGCGTGACCTTGATCTGGGTCAAACCTGGCGTCAGCCGCCGCCACCCAGCCGCGCGGCGACAGACCGCACCAGGGCCTTGCGTTCCGCATTGGGCGGATGGCTACCCAGAAACTGATCGCCCGGATCGGGCAGACGGTCAAAGAACCCCGATCCCCGCACCGGATCATAGCCTGCGATGAACGCGATTTCCGCCCCCAGCGCATCTGCCTGCAGTTCAAACTCGCGCGAATAGGTGCGCGCGCCGACCTGCGCGCCCGCATCCTGGGCCGCGCGCACCGCCGCCGCATCCGCCCCCGAGGCCTGCGCCAGAACGCCCGCCACCAGCGCACCCGCAAGGGCCGATTCTTCGCGTTTCGGGATATGGCCGCGGATATGATGCGATGCCTCATGCCCCAGCACGAAGGCGATCTCATCGGCATTGCGCGCATCCGCAATCAGCGCCAGCGTAAAGCCGATCACGGGCCGCCCGCGCCCGTCAACCGTCTGGAACGCATTGGGTGGCAGGGTGGTGCGGCTGTCGACGACGATCTGCAGATCGCAGTTCGTGCCCGGTGTTGCGCGCTGGCGGCAGACCTGTTCGGCAACCGGCTCCACCCGCTGCACCGCGCTGACAAAGGTGCTGATCGCCTGCTCTGCCGTCAGGCCTGATCCAGGGCTGACGGCCTGCACCACCCCGCCGCCGGGCTGTTTCTGCAGCGGGCCCACAGGCCCCGGGGCCGTGGTCGCGGGCACGACACAGCCCGCGAGCATCAGAACGGCCGTCAGGGTCAGAAAACGCTGCATCGCACCACCTTGCATTGATCCACAACACCTAGCAAACCCAGCGCGGGTTGCCAGCCCAAATCACAGGCTTGTCACCTTTGGGCTTGAGGGTGCCAGCGGACCTGCCTAGCATAGAGCGATGTTTACCATCGAACATGAATTCGACGCGACGGTCATCACCCTGGTGGATGATGGCCCGGGCCATCTGCAGGAAGACGTGACGATTGCGGCGTTCGAGGATTGCGTGACACTGGAACAGCTTGACCCGATCAGCGGCGAGCCCCTGCGCCTGACCCTGTCACTGACACAGGTGGCTGATCTCGCCGCCGCCCTGAACCTGCCCGAGGGCAGTTACCGGCTGAAAAAATAAGTCACATCCGCGACAGCACCACGCCCGCCGCCACAAGCCCCGCAGCGGCAAGTCGCGTCGCCGACAACGCCTGCACGGGCAGGCCGAACAGGCCCAGACGGTCCAGCGCCAGTGCCGCCACCATCTGCCCCAGGATCAGCGCGGCCACTGTCGTGACGACCCCCATCTGCGGCACGCCCCAGACCACCGCCCAGACATAGAACGCCCCCAGAAACCCGCCCAGCAACTGCCATCCCGGGGGGCCTGCCCCAGCCGCATCAGCGGCAACGTGCCGCCCACGGCAACAGACAGGATCACCAGCACGATGAACCCGACGCCGAATGACACGGCAGCGGCGGCAAGCGGCTGGCTCAGCGTCCGGGCCAAAGCCGCGTTCAGGGGTGCTTGCGTCGACAGCGCAAGGCCCGCGGCAAAGACGATCAGGATGGCAAAGGGGATCGGCAGGGTCATGCAAAACCTCGTGGGATGGGGCGGTGCGGGGATCAACGCCTCTGGCCAAACCGCATCCGCCGCGCCAGACTGCACATGGGGGGCCTGCCATGACAACCGCATTCTACTGGGATGAACGCTGCTTCTGGCATGGCGGGGGGAATTACGCCTTTACCCTGCCGGTGGGCGGTCTGGTGCAGCCGGGGGCGGGCCTGCCCGAAAGCCCGGAGACCAAGCGGCGGTTGCGCAACCTGATGGATGTGACGGGGCTGTCCAGGCATCTGTCGATGCGCCATGCGGATGCGGCGACATGGGACGATCTGGCCCGCGTGCATCCCGAAAGTTATCTTTCCGCGTTCAAGGCGGCATCGGACGCGGGCGGGGGCGAGTTGGGCCTACGCACACCCTTCGGCAAGGGCGGTTTTGAGATTGCAGCCCTGTCGGCAGGCCTTGTCACCGCGGCGCTGACCGCCGTGCTGACGGGCACCGCGCGCAACGCCTATGCCCTGTCGCGCCCGCCGGGGCACCACTGCCTGCCCGATTTCCCGAACGGGTTCTGCCTTCTGGCCAATATCGCGATTGCGATCCGCACAGCACAGGCGCAGGGCCTGGCCCGCCGCGTGGCCGTGGTGGACTGGGACGTGCATCACGGCAACGGGACGGAAGCCATCTTCTATGACGACCCTGATGTCCTGACCATCAGCCTGCATCAGGACCGCAACTATCCGCTTGATACCGGGGCCGCCACCGACCGGGGCGCTGGCGCTGGCCTTGGCGCAAACCTCAATATCCCGCTGCCCCCCGGCACGGGCCATGCGGGATATCTGATGGCAATGGATCGCCTCGTGCTGCCAACACTTGCCCGCTTTGCCCCCGATGTGATCGTGGTGGCCTGCGGCTATGATGCCGCCGCCGTTGATCCCCTGGGCCGCATGCTGTGCAGTGCCGCCACCTTCCGCGAACTGACGAAACGCGTGATGGCCGCCGCCGACACGCTCTGCAAAGGCCGCCTGATGCTGGCGCATGAAGGGGGCTATTCCGAGGTCTACGTCCCCTTCTGCGGCCATGCCGTGCTGGAGGAGATGTCATCCGCAAGCGTGACCGCCCCCGATCCGCTGGCCGAAACCATCGCCAAACGCCAGCCAGATGCGCGGTTCGACGCGTGGCTGGAGGGGGTGCTGGATGCGCAGGTGACGGGGATGTGAGGGGGGATGACACAGTTGTAAAAGTCGGCTAAGCACCAAGTCCACGAAATGACACTTAGAACGCAGAAAACGATGCCGACGCGCCTCTCTGAACGAGATTGCGAATATACCGCTCCGCGAGGGGACACGGTGTAGTTTTGCGCGCGTGTACTCCTCCATGGTCATGGGGGATGATCTCACTCAAGACCATGTTTCGGGCGGCAACCAACTGGTTGGCCGCCTTTTTTCTTACCTGATTGAAAGGAGAACAAGCATGCCACATGCACTATCAGAAGACCCTGATGATGATGACGAGCGTCCGCTCGGCATCATCATGACACCCCATTCACCCATACGACATCTGACGCATCAGACGACGATTCGAGCGTAATCCGCCCGAAGCCAGGAGAGATTTGAGTTTCGTATAAGATATTGATTTTATTATATTAATATATTGAATTGCGTTTCGGATCTGATACACGTTGCGCATACCCGGATGGGGCGTTCGTCTAGGGGTCAGGACATCTGTTTTTCAGACAGAGAACACCGGTTCGAATCCGGTACGCCCTGCCATCATGGCTGAAAGCACGGCTGCGTAGCTCAATGGGAAGAGTACCGGATTGTCTATCCGGGGGTTGCGGGTTCGAACCCCGTCGCAGTCGCCACACCCAACCTTATCCGGATGACGGGGCAGCCCCTATCCGCCCACCCGCTGCTGCAGCCCCGCGCGCAGGCGCGTCAGCGCTGTCATCATGGCCGTCAGGTCGGCCATGGACAGCCCGGTATCCGCGATCATGCAGGCGGTGATATCATTCGCTTCGGTCCGCAAGGCGCGGCCGCTGTCCGTCAGCGTGACGATGACCTGACGTTCGTCCTCTGTGGCCCGGTTGCGGCTGACATGGCCCAGCTTTTCCAGCCGTTTCAGCAGCGGCGTCAGCGTGCTCGTCTCCATTTCAAGGGCGCTGGCAAGCGCGCTTACCCGCCGTGCATCCCGCTCCCACAGCAGGGTCAGGGTGATGTACTGCGGATAGGTCAGCCCGAGGGGTGCCAGATGCCGTTTGTAGGCGCGGTTAATGACATGCCAGGCAGCATAGACCGCATGGCAGAACAGATCATCGGCGCGCGTCGGAATGCGGGGTTGGTCCATCGCTCCACCCTGTGGCCATGCTGCTGACATATGCCACAACCCCTTGCCATGTCCACATCAACCCTATCAAATCGCCTACGATAGAATCGCCTACGATATGAAAAGGAATGTCACATGGCCTGGCTTGGAACGCTGATCACGCAGACACCGGAAGACGGTTTTGAACTGGCGATCAAACTGTCGCGGATGGCGGTCAAGAAGACGCAGCCCGACGATGCGGCTCGCGCCCGGATGCGGCCCGACTATGCCAATAACGCGGACAGCCTGACGCGCGTGTCACAGGTGGTGGCGACGCATTTCCAGACGATTGCGCAGGCGAACGGGTATTGGATTGTGTAACAGGCGGGCTGGTGAACCGGCCTGCTGCAGATATCTGGCGAGGGGCGGCGTTGTGCGGACAAAGCGGTCTTTCGATCTGCCCTTCTTGGCCCGGAATCGAGGGCTTTAGCCCGCCGGGCCGCGCCCTCCCTCCCCCTTGGGAGGGCGCTCTCTGCCGTTGCTCACCCGAACAGGCGTCAGGAGAACGGCACCATAAAGCGCTTCCATCAACCGTTGGTGAGCCCACCCGAGGGAGGGCGCGGCCCTCCGTCAGGACAAGGGAAGGTCTGCAACGGGCTCAACCCAGACCCTGATCCGTATCAGCATACCCCTCCGGCCCGCACCGCCCTTCACTGCCCCCCTTGACCCCCGCCCCCTGATCGCCGACCTAAAGGCCTGACAGGAGGCCCCATGCCCGCACCCGATCCCGCCGCATTCGCATTCCTTGCCAGCCGCCGTTCGCGGCCCGCAAAGCTGTTCACGCCACCCATCCCCGACCGCGCCGCGATCACCCGCATCCTGACCGCCGCCACCCGCGTGCCCGATCATGGCAAGCTGGAGCCGTGGCGGATGATCGTGCTGCAGGGCGATGCGTTCAAACGGCTGGCAACCCTAGCCGAAAAACGCGCAACCGACACCGGGGGCGATGCCGAAAAGATCGCCAAGGGGCGCGGGCAGTTCGATCTGGGGCTGTGTGCCGTGGTCGTCATCGCCTCCCCCAAACCCTCCGACAAAATTCCCGTGCTGGAACAGACGCTGTCTGCAGGGGCGCTTTGCATGAACATCCTGCATGCCGCCACCGCCGCCGGATGGGGGGCCTGCTGGCTGACAGGCTGGCCCGCGCATGACCGGGGCTTTGCGGAACCCGCCTTTGCCCTAGCCCCGCAGGAATTCGTCGCGGGCATCGTCCATATCGCGACCCCTGCCCCCGATGCGCCCGATCGCCCGCGCCCCGATATCACCACCCTGACCACATGGGTGGAGGCATGATCTGGGATGCCTTCGGCAAGGCACTCGCCCAGATGGGCGATACGCGTTTCCTGCGCGTGCTGGCTCTTGGCATCGCGCTGACCATCGGGCTGCTGATCGGCGTCTATGTGGGCTTTGTCTGGATGATCGGCATGTTCGTCCCCGACACCATGACGCTCCCCTGGATCGGCGAAATCGGCGGCATCGACACCGCAATCGGCATCGGCGGGGCCATCGCACTCATCATCGCATCCGTATTTCTGATGGTCCCCGTCGCATCCGCCTTTTCCGGTATCTTCCTTGATTCCGTGGCCGATGCCGTCGAGGCGCGGCATTACCCCGCCCTGCCCCCCGCCGATGCCCCCCCGCTTGGCGATACCCTCATCTCCAGTTTCAACTTCTTTTTCCTGCTGGTGTTTCTGAACATCCTTGGCCTGATCCTGTTCTTCTGG
>JAAFHS010000009.1 GCA_013298485.1 Rhodobacterales bacterium | reverse complement strand
GCCCGCATCGCCGCTGCTGCCCGCACCGCAAATCGCGACCCCGCCGCTATCACCCTGATCGCCGTCAGCAAGGTGCAGCCGCTGGATCGCGTCATCGCCGTGCTGGACGCAGGCCACCGGGTCTATGGCGAAAATTACGTGCAAGAGGCTGCCGCGAAATGGCCCGATCTGCGCGAAACCTATCCCGGCACAACCGTCCACATGATCGGTCCTTTGCAGACCAACAAGGCCAAGCTCGCGATGGATCTCTTCGATGCCATCCATTCCGTGGATCGCCCCTCGCTCGCCGAAAAACTCGCCCGCCTGGCCCAGGAACGCGGCACCTGCCCGCAACTGTTCGTACAGGTCAACACCGGGCAGGAGCCGCAAAAGGCAGGCGTGCTGCCCGAAGGTCTCGACGCCTTCCTCAAAACCTGCACGGCGATGGACCTCACCCCCGCAGGCCTGATGTGCATCCCCCCCGAAGGCGAGGACAGCACCCCCCATTTCGCGATGCTGTCAGATATGGCCGCCCACCACGGCCTGCCAGGCCTCTCCATGGGCATGAGCAGCGATTTCGAGGCCGCAATTGCCCAAGGCGCCACCCACATCCGCGTCGGCTCCGCGATTTTCGGTGCCAGAACCTACCCGTAGGATGGGCAATTCTGCCCATCTCTCCCCCCGTTAACACTCATCACGCAACGTTTCAAAAGTCTTAACGCGATCCCGTTGAAAAAAGTCAACTATATGAATTATATAAATAATGTTGAAAATTGACAGCCGTCAATTTTCCTACAGATCAAACGTCGCAAACACCGGCGCATGGTCCGACGGCCCCTCCCACCCCCGCACATCGCGCAGAATCCGGCTGCCATGGCTGGCACCCAGAATATCCGGCGTCGCCCAGATATGATCCAGCCGCCGCCCCTTGTCCGCGCCGTCCCAGTCGGGCGACCGGTATGACCACCAGCTGTACAGCCGCCCCTCGGGCAGATGCGCCCGCGTCACATCCTGCCACGCCCCCGCCTCCATCACATCGCCCAGATGCGCCACCTCAATCGGCGTATGGCTCACGATCTTCAGCAGCGCCTTATGATCCCACACATCATCGGGCCGGGGTGCGATGTTCAGATCACCCACCAGGATCGCGCGGTCCGGTTTTTCCCACCGGCACCAGTCCCGCATCTGCGTCAGGAAATCCAGCTTCTGGCCGAATTTCACATTCACCTCGCGGTCCGGAATATCCCCGCCTGCGGGCACATAGCAGTTGTGGATCACAACCCCGTTTTCCAGCCGCCCCGCCACATGCCGCGCATGGCCCAGGTCCGCAAAATCCCGCTCGCCCGCATCCATGATCGGCAGCTTCGAGATGATCGCAACCCCGTTGTAACCCTTCTGCCCCCGCGCCACCATGTACCGGTAGCCCAGCGCCTGAAATTGCGCGACCGGGATCAGGTCCACCGGGCTTTTGCATTCCTGCAGGCACAGGATGTCGGGCGCATGTTCCGTCATCAGCCGCGCCACCAGCCCTTCGCGCAACCGCACGGAATTGATGTTCCACGTCGCAAGGGTGAATGTCATGGCGGCCTCCTGTCAGGCCACCATGGCTAAAGCCGCCGATGCCGCGATGCAAGCATGCAAAGGCGCGCCACGGGCTCATGCCGGGCGCGCCTTGAAATCTGGTCAGACGGCGTTATTCGACCGTGACTGTCGGCGCGTCACACAGGTTCGACGCATCCTCAAGCGTCGATCCATCCGAAAACACCATCTTCAGATCATAATCGCACTGCCCGCCGCTGTCGCCGATCGCGACCTCGGCCGCCTCACCGCTGGCCAATTGCTGCCCGCCCATGATGTCGGATCCCCAGCTACCGGCACTTTTGGGGGATGCATAAAGTTCCACCAGCGCCGCATCGGCATTGTTGGAAATGGTGAAAACCAGTTCCTGCGCGAACAACGGCTGTGCGGCCACCGCAGCGGTCAGTCCGGCCACGGCAATCCAAAGGGTCTTTTTCATCGGTCGTCTCCTGTCGGGTCGTATCCCGCATGGATAAGATGGGTGTCTTTCCATTACTTTACCAGCGGAGCGCGGGGGGAAAAAGCCATTCTTTGCGTCATGGCAGATGCGCAAAAAAAGGCCGGGCACACGGCCCGGCCAGGTCCAACAGGGAGGATGTCGTGCCATAACCCCGACACGACAAGGGGAACTCTTGGGAAAGCCGCAACCAGAACAATCTCTACACATCCAGTATATAGGTATCGATTCTGGCAACAATATGACTGTCACGCCACCAGTCGATATCCGCCGCTTTCCGTCACCAGCAACCGCGCATTCGATGGATCAGGCTCGATCTTCTGCCGCAGCCGGTAGATATGCGTCTCCAGCGTATGGGTCGTCACACCCGCATTATAGCCCCACACCTCGTGCAGCAGCACATCGCGGGCGACCACACCGGCCTGTGCACGGTAGAGGTATTTCAGGATGTTGGTCTCTTTCTCCGTCAGGCGGATTTTCTTTTCACGCTCGTCCACCAGCATCTTCTGCGCGGGCTTGAACGTGTAGGGACCGAGCTGAAAGACCGCATCTTCGGATTGTTCATGCTGGCGCAGCTGCGCGCGGATACGGGCCAGCAGAACGGGAAACTTGAACGGTTTGGTCACATAATCATTGGCCCCGGCATCCAGGCCCAGAATGGTATCGGCATCCGTGTCATGCCCAGTCAGCATCAGGATCGGGCATTTGACACCCTGCTTGCGCATCCGGCGGCACAACTCGCGCCCGTCCGTATCGGGCAGACCGACATCAAGGATCACAAGATCGTAAAGGCCCTGCTTGACCTTTTCCATGCCATCGGCACCCGTGCCCGCCTCGAACACGTCGAAATCTTCGGTCATCACCAGCTGCTCGCTCAGCGCCTCGCGCAGGTCGTCATCATCATCGACAAGCAGGATTTTGCGTAGCGTGGCCATGATTTTCTCCGTCTGGTCTTCTATGACATCGCGTGCAGTAACGCAGTCGACAAGCATTTGGGTTCAACACTCACGCGGACGTGTCGGTTCTGGGGGAAATGTTTCAATTTCCATCAATTGTGCATAGAGATATGGCATGAGCCTTGCACCCAATCTGACCGAAACTCTCGCCCGTGCCCGCGCCGACCTGCGCATGGGTGTGCCAATCATGCTGACAGACGGCGACACCGGCGCGCTGATCGTGGCGGTCGAGGCGCTGTCGCCCACACGGCTGGCCGATCTGCGGTCCCTCGGCACACCTGTGCTGGCGGTCACGGCCTGGCGCGCGGAAACACTGAAAGCGCGGGTCTATGACAATGATCTTGCGCGCATTGCCGTGCCTGCGGATGCAGGCGGCGATTGGCTGCGTGCGGTTGCAGACCCCAAGGATGATTTGCGCCTGCCCATGAAAGGCCCGCTTGTCACCTTGCGCGACGGCCCAGCCGATCTGCAGCGGGCTGCAATCGCGCTGTGCAAGGCGGCATATCTGTTGCCCGCAGCCGTCGTGGTTGCCGTGCAAAACCCCTTGCAGGTCGCGGCGGACCATGGATTGACGGTGATGCCGGTGGCAGGCATCGCCGATGATCTGGCGCGGGCGCCCGTCCTGCACCCGGTTGTCGCCGCCCGCCTGCCATTGGCCGCATCGGATGCGGGCCGCGTGCATGTCTTCCGCCCCGAAGATGGCGGCGAAGAACACTATGCCATCGAAATCGGCCGCCCGGACCGGGGCCTGCCCGTGCTGGTCCGGTTGCATTCGGCCTGCTTTACGGGCGATGTGCTGGGCAGCCTGAAATGCGATTGCGGGCCGCAGCTGCACGCCGCCCTGGCGCATATGGGGCGCGAGGGGGCGGGGGTGCTGCTGTATCTGAACCAGGAAGGGCGGGGGATCGGCCTTGCCAACAAGATGCGCGCCTATTCTCTGCAGGATCAGGGGTTTGACACGGTCGAGGCGAATCACCGCCTGGGGTTTGAAGATGACGAGCGTGACTTCCGTATCGGTGCCAGCCTTTTGCGCCAGATGGGTTTCAGCGCGGTCCGGTTGATGACGAACAATCCCAAAAAACTGGCGATGATGGAAAGCTGCGGGTTGAAGGTGGTGGAGCGCGTGCCGCTGCGGGTGGGGGAAACGGCGCAGAATTCCGGATATCTGGCCACGAAGGCCGCAAAGTCGGGGCATCTGCTGTGAAATCTGCCGATATCGTTGTCACCCGGATGGGCGCGCGCTTCATGGGCCGGATGTTTCCCTGCACCATCGGACGCACGGGTGTGACAACCAGGAAACGCGAAGGCGACGGTGGCACGCCAGCGGGCACCCACAAGATTGTGGGCATGCTCTACCGCCCTGACCGCATTGCCCGGACGGCGTTGCCCGATTGGGCGGTGCCGATTGGCCTAGGGGATTTCTGGTCCGAAGATCCGGATGATCCGGACTACAATCTGATGGTCAGCACACCACACCGGTTCGGCCATGAATGCCTGCGCCGCGCCGATCCGCTGTATGATCTGATCCTGATCACCAACTGGAACTGGCCCTATGCCGTGCCCGGCAAGGGATCGGCGATCTTTGTCCACCGCTGGCGCAGGCCGGGGTATCCGACGGCCGGCTGCGTGGGTTTTGCGCCGGGTGATCTGCTGTGGATCGCAAACCGTATCCGGCATGAAACCCGCCTGATCGTACAGGCGTGAAACCCCTTCCCAAAGCGCTTTGATACCCTTACCGTTGTGCCCTATGAGGGAGGGTTCCATGGCCAAATCGCCGTCCACGCTGGAGGACGATCTTTTCACATTGCGCCTTTCGCGGTCTGCCCGCGATCTCTGGCCGATGCTGGAAGGGCTTTATGGCACGCATCCCGACTATGCCGCGTTCAAGGACCGCCTGCTTGCCGCACTCCGCAAGGCCGCCCGCGACCGCAGTCCTGATCTGCGCCGCCTTGATCTGCAGCGCGATCTGGAACCCGACTGGTTTCAACGCCCCGATATGGCCGGGTACGTCTTCTACATCGACCGTTTTGCCGGCACGCTGAAGGGCGTGCTGGACAAACTCGACTATCTTGAAAACCTAGGCATCACCTACGTCCATCTCATGCCCTGCCTGAAACCCCGCCCGGGGGACAGTGACGGCGGCTATTCCGTGATGGACTACCGCGCGATCAACCCGGACTACGGCACGATGGCCGATTTTGAGGCGGTGACAGCCGCCCTGCGGGCGCGCGGCATGTCGGTCTGCATTGATCTGGTGCTGAACCATACCGCCAAGGAACACGCCTGGGCGAAAAAGGCCGCCAAGGGGGACGAGACCTATCAGGACTACTACCTGATGTATGACAGCGCCGATCTGCCGGAACAGTATGAACGGACGTTGGTCGAAGTATTCCCCGACAATGCGCCGGGCAATTTCACCCACTACCCGGATTTCGGGAAATGGGTCTGGACCACGTTCAATGAACATCAATGGGACCTCAACTGGGCCAATCCGCAGGTGTTTCTGGAGATTGTCGAGATCATGCTTTACCTCGCCAATCGCGGGGTGGATGTGGTGCGGCTGGATGCGGTCGCCTTCATGTGGAAACGCATGGGCACGCGCTGCCAGTCAGAGCCTGAGGTGCATATGCTGCTGCGGGCCCTGCGCGCCTGCAGCCGGATTGCCGCCCCCGCGATGATTCATCTGGAAGAGGCGATCGTGGCACCTGCTGAAATGCTGCCCTATCTCGGGCGCGGGCGGCATGACGGGCGCGAAGGCAACCTTGCCTACCACAACAGCCTGATGGTGCAATTCTGGTCATCGCTTGCCACCCGCGATACCCGCCTGATGACACATGTGCTGGCCAGCCATTTCCCCGAAGTGCTGACCAATGCCACCTATGCGACCTATCTGCGCTGCCACGATGATATCGGCTGGGCCGTGACGGATGAGGATGCAGCCACCATGGCGATGTCCGGGCAGGCCCATCGCAACTTTCTATCCGATTTCTACGAAGGCACCTTCCCCGGCACCTTTGCACGCGGCGCGTTGTTTCAGGAAAATCCGGAAACCGGCGATAAACGGATTTCGGGTACCCTCGCCTCGCTGGCCGGTCTGGAAAAGGCTGTGGCCGACGGCGATGCACAAGGCATCGACTGGGCCGTGCAGCGCATCCTGATGGGTCATGCGCTGATTGCGGCGTTCGGCGGCATCCCCCTGATCTACATGGGGGACGAAGTGGCGCTGCTGAACGATGACGGCTACCGCGATGTGCCCGAACATGCCCACGACAGCCGCTGGATCCACCGCCCGCGCATGGATTGGGCGGCGGTGCGCGAACGCGGCGATCACAGCCCTGCGGCACGCGTGTATCAGGGCCTGCGTCACATTCTGGCGCGGCGCAAGGTGACCGATGCCCTGCACGCAGGCTATGCCACACGCATCATCCGCCATGATGTGCCGGGGCTTTTTGCCTTGGCCCGGTTGGCGCCCACGGGAGCCATGGTCTGCCTGTTCAATTTCACCGAAAGCTGGATGAATGTGCCAGAAGGGCTCGTGCGCGGCGCCGGTGCCAGTCTCATGTATGATGCGCTCTCAGACAACACCGTCCAACTGCATGCAGGCGCGGTCGTTCTGCCACCCTATGGCCGGGTATGGCTGTCATAGACCCCGCCCTATTCCTTTCCGTGCGCGCGCGCCTTATATCCGGCGCATCAGGCGGCAAGAAGGATGACCAAGATGCTTGGATTGGGTGACACAGCGGCCCCGGCGGCAAATCTGATCTCGGACGCGACCGAGGCCACGTTCATGGCCGACGTGATCGAGGCCAGCCGCGAAACCCCGATCATCGTCGATTTCTGGGCCACATGGTGCGGTCCGTGCAAGCAGCTGACCCCGGCGCTGGAGGCGGCGGTAACAGCCGCCAAGGGCAAAGTGCGGCTGGTCAAGGTTGATGTCGACAAGAACCAGCGTATCGCCGCACAACTGCGCATCCAGTCGATCCCGACGGTTTATGCATTCTGGCAGGGCCAGCCCGTCGATGGCTTCCAGGGCGCGCAGCCCGCATCCGAGGTGAAGGCCTTCATTGACCGCGCTGCCGCCCTTGCCGGTGATGGTGGTCTGGCCGAGGCGATTGCCGCCGCCGAAGAAATGCTGGCCGAAGGGGCCGCCGTCGACGCCGCCGAAACATTCGCAGCCATTCTGGGGGAAGAGCCTGAAAACCCTGCCGCCTATGGTGGCCTTGCGCGCACCTATCTGGCCCTTGGTGATCTGGATCAGGCGCATGCCTTCCTTGACGCCGCCCCCGCAAAGATCGCCAAGGCGATGGAGGTCGAGGCTGCCCGCGCGCAGCTTGAACTGGCCCGCCAGGCTGCAAGTGCCGGCCCCGAAGATGACCTGCGCCGCGCGGTCGAGGCCGCACCCGACAATCATCAGGCGCGGTTCGATCTCGCGCTCGCCCTGCATGCCGCAGGCAAGGTGGATGAAGCCGTGGATGTGCTGCTGGATTTGTTCCGCCGGGACCGCGATTGGAACGATGGCGCCGCAAAAGCGCAGTTGATGATCATTTTTGATGCGCTGAAACCACAGGACCCGATTGTTCTGAAGGGACGCAGACGGCTATCCTCAATGATATTTGCCTGATGGCGCGTGCGGCCTAGGTTCACGTCATGATGAAAGCAGCCGACCTCCCCGATACGATCCCGATCTTTCCGTTGCCGGGGGCGTTGCTGTTGCCGCGCGCACGGCTTCCCCTGCATCTGTTTGAGCCGCGCTATCTGCAGATGCTCGACGATACGATGAAGACCAAGCATCGCCTGATCGGCATGATCCAACCGCGTGATGTGCCCGGATCGGACGAAAAGCGGCTGCATGCCATCGGCTGTGCAGGCCGCCTGACCGGATTTTCGGAAACCGAAGACGGGCGGTACATGATCACCCTGTCCGGCATGTCGCGGTTTCGCGTGAAGGAGGAGGTGTCCGGTTTCACCCCCTATCGGCGCTGCACCGTGGACTGGCAGCCCTTTGGCCGCGATCTGGGGGATACGGAAGAGGATGCAGGCTTCAAACGCGCAGCTTTCCTGAAGACACTGGGCCGCTATTTCCAGGCGATGGAACTGTCCACCGATTGGAGCAGCCTGTCCGAGGCGGAACCAGAGCTGCTGATCAACTCACTGTCGATGCTGTGCCCCTTCGACCCCGAGGATAAACAGGCCTTGCTGGAGGCACCGTCCCTGGAAACCCGGCGCGAAACACTGGTGACGCTGCTGGAATTCGCGCTGCGGGGCGGGTCGGGCGAAGAGGTGATGCAGTGAGTGAAGCGACCACAGTTGACCGCCGCATGCTCGAGGCGCTGGTCTGCCCCGTCACCCACGGCGTGCTCAGCTTTGATGCCGACCGCATGGAACTGGTATCCAAAGCGGCGAAACTGGCCTTCCCGGTGCGCGACGGCATCCCAATCATGCTGGTCAGCGAGGCGCGCGAGATCGACTGACGCCTCACGCTGCCGTCAGATCGGCTGCCCGGCCAGAAGTTTCGGCAGATCGCCCGACAGCCCGGCTGCCTGCCGGATGAAAGTGCGCCGCAGGGATGGCACCGCATTGACCAGCCCCATGCCCAGATCGCGGCCCATACGCAGGATCGGGTTATCGTTGGAAAAGATCCGGTTGACCGTATCCATGCCCAGTGCCAGGGCGGTCGCATCAAACCGCCGCCAGCGCTGATACCGGTCCAGCACATCGGGCGCGCCGATGTCTTCACCACGCCGCGCGGCCTCGATCACCACCTGCGCCAAGGCGCCGACATCGCGCAGCCCAAGGTTCAACCCCTGCCCCGCAATCGGATGCACGCCATGTGCGGCATCCCCCACCAGCGCCAGACGCGGAGCAATGAAGGATTGCGCCAGCGACAGGGACAGCGGATAGGTAAACCGATCCCCCGCCAGCGCGATATCCCCCAGAAAATCACCGAAACGCGGGCGCAAAGCGGCCAGATAATCCGCATCGCGCAGTCCTTGGATCGCGGCAGCGGCCGTCGCGTCTTCGGACCAGACAATCGATGAATGATGCCCGCCATGCAGCGGCAGAATGGCCAGCGGGCCACCGGGCAGGAAATACTGATGCGCAATACCGTGATGCGGCGCGTCATGATGGATGGCGGTCACCAGTGCCGTCTGACCGTACCCCCAGCCGCTGCGCCTGATCCCTGCGCGCGTGGCCGTTCCCGATCCGCGCCCGTCGCAACCGATCAGCAGACGTGCCGTCACTGTTTCGCCAGAGGCGAGCGTGACGGTTGCGCCACCGGCGGTGATGTCCTGTGCAATGACCGTTTCACCGGACAAGAGGCGGATGTTCGGCTGGGCAGCCATGGCCGCAAGGAAGGCCGCGTAAAGGTGGCGGTCTTCCAGCATGAACCCCATCGGGCCTTCCTCGATCTCGGTATGATCGAAGGTCAGGAAAAACGGGGCAGGCCCGGTGCCGGGCAGGCCGTCGGATGCCTTGATCTGCAGGATCGGCTGGACCTTGTCTGCAACAGATGGCCAGACGCCGATCATCCCCAACAGCCGCCGGGAGGCGATGGCCAGCGCATAGGCGCGCCCGTCGAACCCGGCTTCGGCCCGTGCAGGCGCGGGGCGGGCGTCGATCACGGTCACACGAAAGCCGCCCTGCGCAAGGGCAAGGGCAAGCGCGGGTCCGTTCAGGCCGCCGCCGACGATCAGGATATCGGTGTCATGCGTCATAAGGGGAATATGGCCACCCGCGCGGGATTGTCCATGGCGGGCCGTGCAGCTAGCGTTGCGGCAAATGGAGGCGGGGATGGCGCGTAACTGGTTGCATATGACGGCAAGCGATCTGGGGCGGGCGATCGGCGCGGGGAAAATCCACGCCGTGGAACTGACCGAGGCGTTTCTGGATGCGATTGACGCCCACCCCCTGCGCGACCGCATCTACACCCGCACCACGCCGCGGCGCGCGCGATCAATGACGCTGGCTGCGGCAGGGCGGGCAAAGGCGGGGTTCCGGATCGGGCTGCTGGATGGCGTGCCGCTGTCGTGGAAGGATCTGTTCGATACGGCCGGGGCGGCAACGGAGGCGGGATCCGCCTTGTTGAAAGGGCGGGTGCCCGCCAGCGATGCCGAGGTGCTGGTCAATGCAACCGCGCGGGGCCTTGTCTGCCTGGGCAAGACCCATATGTCGGAGCTCGCGTTTTCCGGGCTGGGTCTGAACCCCATTACCGCGACGCCACCTTGCGTGAATGACGCCGATGCGGTGCCGGGCGGATCATCTTCCGGGGCTGCGGCATCCGTGGCGTTCGGGCTGGCCCCGGCGGCGATCGGATCGGATACCGGCGGGTCAGTGCGCATTCCTGCGGCGTGGAATGATCTTGTGGGGTTGAAGACCACGCATGGGCAGCTGTCACTGCGCGGAGCCGTGCCGCTGTGCGAGATGTTTGATACCGTAGGGCCGCTTGCGCGCAGCGTCGAGGATTGCGCGGAACTGCTGGCGGTGCTCGAAGGCGGGCGGGCGGCAGATCTGGGTGCGGCAAGGCTGGAGGGCGCGCGCCTGCTGGTGCTGGAAACCGTGGCGCTGGACGATCTGCGCGATGCCCCCGCGAAAGGGTTTGAGGCGGCGGTGGCGCGGCTGGCAGCCAAGGGCGCGCGGGTGGAGCGCGGGGCGATCCCCGAAGTGGCCGAGGCGATGGCACTGGCAGGGGCGCTGTTCACATCCGAAGCCTACGGGATTTGGCGCGAAACCATCGAGGCGGCACCACAGAAAATGTTTCCGCGCATTCTCGACCGGTTCCGCACCGGCGCGCAGGTCAGTGCGGCGGATTATGTGGCGGCATGGCGGCGGCTGCGGGTGCTGCGCGCGGTCTGGGCAGACAAGGTCGCAGGATATGATGCGGTGGTCCTGCCCACGGCACCGATCCTGCCGCCGAACGTGCAGCGGTTGATGACGGATGATGCGTATTATGTGGCCGAAAACCTGCTGGCGCTGCGCAACACGCGGATCGCGAACCTGTTCGGCCTTTGCGCGATCACGCTGCCGACCGGGCAACCCAGCTGCGGCATCAGCCTGATGGGGCAGGCCATGGGCGAGGCGCGGCTTTTGCGGCTGGCAGCGGCGGCAGAGCGGGCTTTGGGCTGAAAATTGACGGCTGTCAATTTTCAACTATTCTGTTATGTTTCATATAGTTAAGATTTTTTTTCGACCTGGCGTTAAGACGTTTGAAACAATCCGTGATCGACCATCAAAGCCAGATCGCCATCCGCGTCGCCGCCCAATACAGCCCCAGCGCAATGGCCGCACTGCTGCCTGTCCAGACCAGAGCGCGACCCCCGCGCAGCATGTACAGCGCAGGCATGGTCACCAGAATGACCCCGATCTGCGCCAGTTCGATCCCGATGTTGAACCCGGCCATTGCCAGCGCCAGCGTCCCGGACGACAGCGAAAGCCCGCCCAGCACGGTGGCAAAACCAAACCCGTGGATCAGGCCGAAGAAGGCCGCCACAACAGCGCGGGGCGCAGGCAGGAAGGGGCGGATATTGTCGATGGCCGTGACAATGATCGACATCGCCACCAGAAACTCGATCACATCCGACCTTGGGCGCAGGATATCCAGCGTGGCCGCCGTCAGCGTCAGCGCATGGGCAATCGTAAAGCCGGTCGCCGCCATCAACACCCCCATGGCAGCACGCCGGGGCGCACCCGTCGTGGCGATGGCGGGCAGCATCAGCACGATCAGGAACACCAGATGATCCGCCCCGCCCGCCAGATGTTCAAGCCCCGCACGCAGATAGGCCAGAAAAATGGCAAGGCTGCCGCCCGAACCCGCGGCAATCGTGACCTGGGGCTGCTGCGGGCCCAGAACGGTGGTGGTGGCTTGCCCATCGGTGGTCGCTGTCAGAAACAGGCGATGATCGGGGTCAATATCGGCAAAAAGGCGCGAGGTGGCGGTCAGGGCCGCACCCGCCGCAGGACAAGTGCCCGTCAGGCGCAGATCGAGATAGTCGATCCCGCCATTGGTGGAGACATCAGCCCCGGTCTGCGTCAGAACACAAGGGCCGCCCGCGTCAAGGCTGATGCCCGCCAGCGCATAGGCCGTGACCGCAGGCAGGCGCCCTTCAGCCTCAGCCCAGGTGATGCGGCCATCAAGATCTTCGTCCAGCCAGACCGCCACCTCGATATCGCGGAAAGCAATGCTGAGATCGGCCGTCAGGGTGGCCTGATCGCGGGTCAGGGCCAGATAGGACCGCGTGGTTTCATGCGCGGATGCAATCAGCGGCGCGCACAACACAAGAACGAACAGGAACACCGCGCGGATCATGCAACACCAAGGGTCGTGCGCAGAAGAAAGGCAAGGACAAGGATCGCCGCCGCCGCGACCCATGATCCGGCAACCCGGAGCGGCACCCCGTTCAGCCAAGTGGCACCCAGCCGCGCCAGGGCCATGCTGTTCAGCACGATCAGGAAGACACCGGCGATGACGCCGACATAGGCGCCGATAACCGTTGCACCATCCGTATCAGCGCCGACCAGAATCCCGGCTACGGTGGCGATCCCGATCAGGACCGCGTCACCGACAGGGATCGCCGCGGCAAGAAGGCCGCCCACGACCAGCGCAAGGATCAGGATGGCAGGCTGCATCGGCCCCCAGTGCAGCAGGGTCAGGCCAAGACCGCAGATCAACCCGATCAGCAACCCGGCCAGCGGGCGGCGCAGGCCCTGACGGCCCAGCAGCGCACCCAGACCGATCAGCAGCAAAAGATGCTCTGCCGCCAGAAACGGATGCGCCACCCCGGCCTGAAAGCCGCCGCCACCCGGCAGCGTGCCATGGGCGGCCGCAGGGGTGGCGGCAAGCAGCGCAAGAAGGGCCAGACGGATCATGCGAGCCCGGTCAGGAACGCCCCGCCTGCAATGGCAATCAGCCCGCCTGCGGCACGCACGGCGATCACACCCGATGGCCATTTCATCATCTGGCCGAACGCGATGCCCGCCAGATGCAGACTGCCCGTGGCAATGACAAAGCCAAGCGCATAGGTCAGCGGATTTGCCGCATCAGGCAGTTCGGTGCCATGGGCATGGCCGTGAAAGATCGCGAACAGGCCGACAAGGCCCGCCGCCACCGCAATCGGGGGACGCACCAGAAACAGCACCATGCCGCCCAGCACGATCCCCGACAGGGCGATGCCCGTCTCGATCCCCGGCAGGGGCACGCCCAGCGCACCCAGGGCACCTGCAAAGGCCATGACGATGGGAAAGATCACCGGCAGCTGCCAGATCGCAGCCCCGCCGAGGATGCCGCCCCACAGGCCGACGGCGACCATGGCAACCACGTGATCAAGCCCGGTGATCGGGTGCAAAAGCCCCGATGTCAGCCCGCCGATGGCACCGCCGGTATGGGCCAGTGCGGGTGTGGCGGCACAAAGGGTCAACAGCAGCAGGGCTGTTATCTGCGCGGACTGTTTCATGTGATCTCCCCATTGGTTGATCTGCACAGGTTCTGTGCAGGGTGATTGATGCAGCTACGGCGCAGACGGGCTATGGTTTCACGCCGATCTGCAGGGCGGCAACAGAAGCCGGGATCACAAGGGCCGGGATGTCAATTCCGGCGGCCTGCATCCACTCCAGCACCGGTAGGGCGGCATCGGGTTTGCCTGCGGCATCGGCAGCCAGGATCAAAAGCCGGGCATCGTCATATTCGTGCTGATGCATCCAGTTGACCTGGGCCCGTTCAAGGGCCCGCGCCGGGTCATCCGCCAGTAGCAGATAGAACATCGCCTCTTCGCGGGCATGGGCAGTCAGGCCGATATCAAGGCTGCGTTGCGCACGCGTGGCCAGAACCGTGACGATATCATCCGCGTCATTGCCCTGCATGCGGGTCGCGAGAACCCGGCGGATCAGCACACCATCCGTCTCGGGCGATTGTTGCAGCAGGGTCATCACCTCGGCTGCACGGCCCTGTTCCAGCAGCAGGTCGGCCAGCATCAGCTGTTCGCGCTGCGCCCCCGGATCATCCGCAAGAACGGCGTGCAGATGCGTCTCGGCACTGGCTGGATCGCCCTGCAACAGGGCGATTTCGCCCAGCAGGGACGTGGCCCAGGGGGTCAGGGCGGGATCCATGGCACCCGGTTGCGCCAGGATCGCGGTCAGGCGATCTGCAATGGCGGGGGCGTCGGTGGTCAGGGTCAGGGATGTCGCCTGACACAGAAAGCCCACGTCAGCACGCAGGGCCCCGATGCGGGCGCAATCCTGCAGGGCGGTGGGATAATCACCCTGCACGGTGCGGATGGTGGCCCGGTTCAGCAGTGCGTTCACATCGCGCGGATCGGCGGTCAGCACGGCATCCAGCAGCACCAGCGCACCGGGGAAGTCATGCTGATACTGCCGGGCAGTCGCAGCCAGGAACTGTGCGGCGGGCACGTTGTCATCCACGAACGGATGCAGGATCGACAAGGCGGCCCCGACAAGGCGGGAATCGCCGCGCGCGCGCCCTTCGGCGATCATCTGGCGCGCGGCATCGGTGGCCAGGGCCAGATCGCCGGGGGCAGCGCGCTGTGCCTGCATCGCGCGGCGCAGGGCATCGGGATAGGCCTGCCCGCTGCCAAGATCGGCCACGACGGTATCAGGCGTCAGGGCGACGCGCGCCTGCGGCCCGCCCGACAGGACGGCCGCACCCAGGACGGCGACGGCGGCAAGGCCCATGACGATTTGCGCGCGTTGCAGGGGCATCAGTACAACCCTTCGATTTCCACGGGCAGGCGGCGCACCGGCTGCGGCTGGGTCAGTAGACTGCCCTGATCGGTCGGCAGGGCCTCAATCGCGCGCAGGCGCTGAAACCGGTTGGATGACACTTCGGCCGCCGCCGCCCCGTCGCGCAGGATCGTGGCGCGCAGGAACACGAACAGGGTCTGGCGCCGGTTGCTTTCGCTGCGTGACCGGAACAGGCCGCCCACCAAGGGCAGGCGACCCAGACCCGGCACTTCTGACCGCGTGCTTTGCCGGTCATCGGTGATCAGACCGCCCAGCACGATGGTGCCGCCATTATCGGCCAGCACAGTGGTCTGGATGCTGCGGCGGTTGGTGATCAGATCGGCGGCCCCGGCCACGGCAGTGCTGACCAGCGACGACACCTCCTGGCTGATATCCAGCTGGATCACATCGCCCTGATTGACGCGCGGCACGACACGCATGGTGATGCCCACGTCCTGCCGTTCGATGGTGGTAAAGGCGTTGCTGCCATCACCGCCCCGGTCGAATGACCCGGTGCGGAAGGGCACGTTCTGGCCCACGACGATTTCGGCGGCCTGATTATCCAGCGTGGTGATGCTGGGGGTCGACAGAAGATTGGCCTTGCTGGACTGCCCCAGCGCCTGCAACAGCAGCCCGAACTTGTCCTGCCGCGACAGACCGATGGACAGACCGCCCGATGTGGCGACCCCCGCAGGCACGCCCAGCAGCGTCAGGATGCCATCAAGCGAGGGGCCCGCATTGGAAAACGAGGTGGCCGCAAAGCCGCCGGGCGGCGTTGCCGCGCCAAAGCCCAGCTGGATGCCCAGCTGTTCCGAGATATCGCCCGACACCTCGACAATCGCGGCTTCAATCAGCACCTGCGGGCGGCGGGTATCCAGATCGGCGATCAGGGCGGCCAGATCGGCCTGCACCTCGGCCCGTGCGCGTACCACGATGGAATTGCTTTCCAGCACCGGCTGGATCGTGATCTCTTCCTCGGCAAAGGATGCAACGGGCGGCGGTGCGAGGGCCGCCGTCACCGGCTCTCCGGTCGCGGGATCAATCGTCGGCGGCAAGGCTTCGGCGACCGGGTTCGTGGCCTGCGCCGCAGCCCCGCCCGTACCACCACCCACCAGCCCGCGCAGCACCTCGGCCAGCGAGGTCGCATCGGCAAAGCGCAACGCATAGACGCGCGTCACCGGCACCGTCGACGGGATCGCGCGGCCCGGCACATCCAGATCAGCCACAATCCCCAGCACCATGTCATACGTCGCCTGATCCGCGCTGAGCAGCAGCAGGTTTGACCGCGCATCCACCGTGACGCGCGGCGCGATGTTCCCGATCGCCGGATTGGCCCCCAGAATGCCCTGTACCGCCGCCCCCACCTCTGCCGCATCGGCGTTCTGGATGCGGATCGTGAACACCTCTTGCCCGTTGTCCGCATCCAGCGCCCGCGCGATGCTTTCGATCCGGCGCACGTTTTCCGCCGTGTCGGTGATCACCAGCGTGTTGGTATCCACCACCGCCTCGATATAGCCGAAACTCGCCACCAGCGGGCGCAAGGCCCCCACCGCTGTCGTCGCCGGGAAATTGCGCAGCGGCACCAGCCGCGTGATCACGTCCAACCGGCCCGGCTGATCCGTGCTTTCAATCACCCCGCCGCCTTCGCGGATCACCTGCTGCGGCACGATGCGCCACAGATTGCCCGACGGCAGGGCGGCATAACCCTGCACCGCCAGAACCGACTGGAACAATTCCCACACCCCGTCCTTGTCCAGCGCCTCGGTCGAGATCACGGTGACGATG
>JAAFHS010000089.1 GCA_013298485.1 Rhodobacterales bacterium | reverse complement strand
AGGCCCCGACGCTGGTCCTGCATGCACGGGGGGATCTGCGCATTCCGCTGGCGCAGGGGCGCGATCTGGCGGTGGGTATTGCGAACGCGCGGTTCGTGACGCTGGAAAGCCGCAGCCACATTATTCTGGACACGGAACCTGCGTGGCCGGTCATGATGCAGGAGATCGAAGTTTTCCTGAAAGAGCTGGCGTTGTGAAAGGCGTCACTGGCCGGGCAGCATCCGGTGCAGGGCACCAAGGACGCCTGAGGGGCGCGGGCGGGCGAAGCGCGCGATCCAGTCTTCGGTGCGCCCGGTCACGGATTGCGGGCGGGTCACGGCGGCCGCGGGAAGCGCGTCATCCGGCAGTTCGACCCCGAGGAGGCCCGCGATCCGGCGGAGGGTTCCGAGCAGATCCTGGCAGACGGCCTCATACTCCAGAACGATGCTGGGGCGGGCCGATGCGTGGATTGCGGTGGTCCAGCTGGCATTCTGCAGGGCGATGTCGCGCAGGCAGGCGGCAATCATGCGACCGTCATAACGGACGGTTTCGGCAATGGGTTCCTGTTCACTGATCCAGACGCCGGTCTGCAGGGCAATCGCGAATGAGATGGCCTGGCGCAGGACATCGGCGCGGCGGAGATGCACGATCCGGACATCGGGGAAGGCGGCAAGGAAGGCGGTGGGTCCGCCCAGCGTGTCGGTCTGGCTGTAGTGCGCCTTGATGCTGAAAATCCCGTTTGGCGTGGTGCGGCGCTGCATGATGCCCTGCAATGTGGCGGGGGTGCCATCGGATTTCAGGTGCGTCTGCCATTCGGCAAGGTTGGCGGGATTGCAGTATTCATAGGGGACCCCCATCAGGTGCGTTGCGGCGATCGCATGGCCGAGCATGTGACTGCCGCAGCGCGGCGTGGACGCGATGACAAGCGTTGTGCGGGGCGGGGGTGCATCGGCGATGTCGAGTGCCGGTGCAAATTGCGGCTGATAGAGGTTCATTGGCGGTCCTTTGCCCCGCAGCACCACTAGTTCAGGGCCTGGTGACCGGGATGCAGGACGTGGTGTCCATCAGGACTGCGGCGATCTTGCTGCAAGTGCAACATTAATTGTTCGTGCAGTGCAGCAATATTCAGCGGGTCGCCGATTTGGTGCGACGGGATGCGCTGGTCTTCGCTGGCGCAACCATTGGTTGTTGTATCCGCGTCCAGCCTGCGTTGCATGGGATGCTTCCGAGGGCCTAGCTGACGGGAGCCGAATCGCAGGGAGAGCACTTGATCAACCGTCATCCGACATCTCAGAACAGGGGTTTGCCAATGTGCGCCAAAGTCACGACTGCCATTTTCCCGATTGCCGGTCTGGGGACGCGGTTCCTGCCCGCGACCAAATCGATCCCGAAGGAGATCCTGACGCTCGTCGACAAGCCGCTGATCCAATATGCGGTGGAGGAGGCGCGCGAGGCGGGGATCAGGGATTTCATCTTTGTCACGTCACGGGGGAAATCGTCGCTGGAGGATTTCTTTGACGTGAACCCGATGCTTGAGGCGGCCCTGCGCAAGGCGGGCAAGACGGATTTGTTGAACACGCTGAAAAGCACGAACATGGACAGCGGGCATATCGCCTATGTCCGCCAGCATCAGGCCCTGGGCCTGGGGCATGCGGTGTGGTGCGCGCGGCGGCTGGTGGGCGCGCAGCCAGTGGCGGTGATCCTGCCAGATGACCTGATCGTGGGGCGCACGGCCTGCCTGAAGCAGATGGTTGAGGCCTATGCCGATACCGGTGGCACGATGGTTGCGGCGATGGAGGTGGCCCCAGAGCAGACATCATCCTATGGCATTCTGGACATCGCGGAAGAACACGGCGCCTTGGTCCGGCCGCGCGGGATCGTGGAGAAACCGGCGAAGGGCACGGCCCCGTCCAATCTTGCCGTCATCGGGCGCTATATCCTGAGCCCGCGCATCATGGTGCATCTGAACAGGAAAACCGTGGGCGCGGGGGGTGAGATTCAGCTGACGGATGCGATTGCAGCCGAACTCGCGGCGGATGCGGGATCGGTGCATGGCTTCCGTTTTGCGGGGGAGCGGTTTGATTGCGGCACCAAGGCGGGATTTCTGCAGGCAACCGTACATTTGGCCCTGCAGCGGGCCGATCTGCGCGATGAATTCGCGGCCTATCTGCATATGGCAACGACCCGCAAGCCGGGCCCGGTGGTGCTGCGCCCGGTGACGGCGGCGGCGGGCTGACGCAAAGGCGGCGCGCATGGTGAGGATCCTTTATCTGGTGCATGATCTGGACGACAGCGCCGTCTGGCGCCGCATGTCGATGCTCGAGGCGGGGGGGGCGGAGGTGACGCTGGCCGGGTTCCGGCGCGGCACCACCACGCTGCCGCGCGCCGCACGGATACTGGGCCAGACGCGGAACGGGCGGATGGGCCAGCGGCTGGGTGCGGTGGTGCGGGCCGTGATGGGCGCGCGGCGGGCTTTTGGTGATCTGGCGCGCCCGGACGTGATCCTGGCGCGCAATCTGGAGATGCTGGGTCTGGCGTGGCGGGTGCAAGGCCTGTGGCCCGGCGGGGCTGCACCGGGGCTGGTCTATGAGGTGCTGGATATTCACTGCATGATGCTGGGGGCGGGTGGGCGCGCGCGGGTCATGCGGGCGGTGGAGCGTCGGCTGATGCGGCGCGCAGGCCTGCTGGTGACATCATCACCGGGGTTTCTGCGGGCCTATTTCATGCCCTACCGCCAGATCGGTGCGGGGACGGCGGTGAAGCTGGTGGAGAACAAGGTCAACGGGTTTGATCTGGTTCCGGCGACGCAGACGCTGGCGGCAAGCCCGTCAGCGGTGCCGACGATCGGCTGGTTCGGCATCCTGCGCTGTGCGGCATCGCTGGCCTGTCTTGACGCGGTGACGCGGGGTGCACCGGGGCGGATGCGGGTGGTGCTGGCGGGGCGGCCTGCGCTGGATGCGATCCCGGACTTTCATGCGATTGTCGCGGCGAATCCCGATCTCGACTTCAGGGGGGCCTACCGCAATCCGGATGATCTGCCGCAGCTTTACGGCGGGGTGCATCTGGCCTGGCTGGTGGACCGCTATGATGCGGGGCGGAATTCGGACTGGCTGCTGCCGAACCGGCTATACGAGGGGTGCCTGCATGGGGCGGTGCCGTTGGCCCTGGCGGGCACGGAGGTGGCGGGGCGGCTGGAGGCCCTGCGGATCGGCCTTGTGCTGGGGCAGTTCAACGCGGGCGATCTGGCACGGCTGATGGGCACGCTTGACCCCGCGCGGCTGGCACAGCTGGCCGCGGCCGTGCGGTTGCTGCCGGACACGGCCTGGGTGGCGGACAAGGCAGAGGCGGCGGATCTGGTGCAAGCGCTGGCGCGGACGGCGGCGGGCGCGCGCGTCACGTCCGAGGGGCGGGCGGCTGCGATGAACGGGGCGGGGCCATGAGCGGGGCGGGCGTCCTGATCGTGATCCCGGCGCTGAACGAGGCGGCGCATATCGGTGCGGTGATCGACGGGCTGCTGCCCTTTGCAGGGCGGAGGCACGCGCGGATCGTGGTGGCGGATGGCGGATCGACGGATGGCACGCACGGCATTGTGATTACTTATGCGGCGGCGGGGCAGCCGGTGAGCCTGCTGCACAACCCGGCACGGCTGCAGGCAGCGGCAGTTAATCTTGCGGTCGCGGTACATGGGGCAGGGGCGGATTGGCTGATCCGCATGGATGCGCATGCGGCCTATCCGGGTAATTTCTGCGATGTGCTGCTGGCCGAGGCGGCGCAGACGGGCGCGGACAGCGTGGTGGTGGGAATGCATGCCGTGGGGCAGGGGCTGTGGCAGACAGCGATCGCCGCTGCACAGAATTCGCGGTTCGGTAATGGCGGGGCGGCGCACCGGGTGGCCCCGGTGGGGCGGTTTGTGGACCACGGGCACCATGCCCTGATGCGGATGGCGGCCTTTCGGGCAGCGGGCGGGTATGACGAGAGGTTCAGCCATAATGAGGATGCTGAGCTTGATCTGCGGTTGCTGGCATCGGGCGCGCGCATCTGGCTGACGGCGGCGACGCGGATCACGTATTTTCCGCGCCGCAGTCTGCGCGCCCTGATGCGGCAGTATTTCCGCTTTGGGCGGGGCCGGGCGCAGAACATGCTGAAGCACCGCAACCGACCGGGATTGCGGCAGATGGTGGTGATCGCGCTGGCCCCGGCATTGGCGGCCACGTTACTGGCACCGTTGCATTGGATCTTTGCGCTGCCGCTGGCCGTCTGGGCAACGGCCTGCATCGCGGCGGGTGCCGTCATCGCGCAGGCGACGGGCGATCTGCGCGGATTGCTGGGGGGCGGGGCTGCGGGCGTGATGCATGCGGCCTGGTCAGCCGGATTCTGGAGCAGGCTGGCGGAGGTGCGTGCATGAACGGGCCGCAGATCGCCGTGGGTCTTTGCACCTATCGCCGCCCGCAGGTTGCGGCAACGCTGGCGTCGCTGCAGGCGCAGCGCCTGCCCGCGGGAATGGGGCTGCAGATCATCGTGGCGGATAATGACGATACGCCGTCGGCAGAGGCGGTGGTGCGGGGCGCCGGTGGTGCTGTGCCCGTGCAGTATCTGCATGCGCCCGCGCAGAACATTTCGGTCGCGCGCAATGCGGTGCTCGCGGCGGCGGCGGGGGCAGGGGTGCAATGGCTGGCCTTTGCCGATGATGATGAACGGCTTGATCCGGGCTGGATCGCGGCGCTGTGGCGGCAGGCGCGGGTGACGGGCGCAGGCGTGGTTCTGGGCGATGTGCAGGCGCGCTATGCCCCGGGGGCACCGGGTTGGATGCGTCGCGGCGGGGTGCATGATACGCGACCGGAACGCGACGGGCAGGGGCGGCTGAAGGGGGGCTATACTTGCAACGTGCTGATGAACCTGGCCGATCCGGGGGTGGCGGGGCTGCGGTTTGATCCGGCACGGGGGCAGACGGGGGGCGAGGACACGGCGTTTTTCGCAGCGGCACGCGATCTGGGCGTGATTTTCGCGCATGCGCCGGATGCGCTGGCCGAAGAGGAGGTGCCGGAGGAGCGCGCGACATTGGCATGGCTTTTGCGCCGCCGGATGCGGATGGGGCAGACGCATGCGAGCCTGATCGGCGCAGGGGCGGGCATGCCGCGACGGCTGCGGCTGGCGGCAGTGGCCCTGGCCAAGATGGCGGCCTGCGGCGGGATGGCGCTGGTGGCGCTGCCCGATCCGTTGGCGCGAAACCGCGCGGTCATGCGGGGCGCATTGCATTTCGGAACACTGTCTGGCCTGCTTGGGGGGCGAGAGTTGATCCTTTATGGCGCATCTGCCGCCAGGCCCGCGACCGGGATCACCACGCTGCAGGAGCCGCCAGAATGAAGGAATTCGGATTGCGGTTTGCCGAGGTGCCGAACTGGATGGCCGCACCACCGCCTGCGCCACCGGAGGCGGGGGATACGATTGATCTGTCACGTCTGCTGGCGGCACTGCGGCGCCAACGCCGGGTATTCGCCATCTGGGTGATGGTGGCCCTTGGCGTGGGCGTGGCCTATCTGGCCACCACGCCGCCGACCTTTTTTGCGGGCACAACGGTGCTGTTGGCCAATAAGGTCGATCCTGGCATCGACGAGGTATCGGCCCGTGAAAGCGAGGTCATCACGGAAAGTGAGCTGGAAAGCGCGCAGGAGGTGATCCGGTCGCAGCCGATCGCCCTTGCGGTCACGGATGCGCTGCAGCTGCACCGCGATGCGTCCTACCTGAACCCGCCGGTGTCGGGTGCGGCGCAAGTGATGGGGGCAATCAGGGCGGCGATCCGGGTGCCGATCAACCTGTTGCGGCCCGCGCAACCCGCAGGTGCTGCGGATACCGGGACGGATAGCGTGGCCGCACGGCGCAGTGCCATTGCGCGCGATCTGCAGGAAAGCATCGAAATCACACGGATCGGACGCAGCAGCGCGTTCTTTATCGGCTATGCCTCGCATGATCCGGTGATCGCGACCGAAGTCGCCAATGCCTATGCCGAGGCCTATGTCGCCGATCTGTTGAATGCGAATTTCGCGGCGACCGAGCAGACGACAGAATGGCTGCAACAGCGGCTGGACGAGCTGCAGGCCAGCGCGCAGCAGGCCGCGATGGAGGCGGAGCGGTTCCGGACGGAAAACGGCCTTGTGTCATCACGGGGCGCGCTGATGACGGAAGACAACGTCGGCCAGTTGAACACGGATCTTGCCGAGGCGGTGACAGAACTGGCGCGCAGCCGGGCCCTGATGGACACCTATGACGAGGTGTTGAAGCAGGGACCGGAGGCGTTGATCGGCGAGAATGGTCTGCGCTTCAGCCTGCCGGGCGATGCGCGGCTGCAACTGCTGCAGGAGGCGCTGTCATCGCTGATCGGGCGTCTTGCAGAGGTGGAACGGGATTTCGGCCCAGACCATGAACAGGCGGTGATCCTGCGCAACCAGATCACGCAGCAATCGCAGACCTTGTTTGCCGAGACGGAGCGTCTGGCCGAGGCCGCGCGCGGCGAATTCGAAGTGGCCGATGCGCGGGTCGCGGCCCTGCGCGACAGTCTGGGGCTGGCGATGGATACCAATTCAGAGGCGTCGGAGGCACAGGTCCGGTTGCGTGCGCTGGAACAGCGGGCGGCGACGCTGTCGATGCTGTACCAGACCTTCCTGACACGGTTTCAGGAGATGGATCAGCAGAAGACCTTTCCGATTTCGAATGTGCGCATCCTGTCTTTTGCCGAAATGCCGCGCGCACCCTATAGCCCGATTACGGCCCGCGTCATGGCCCTGATGCTGGTGCTGGGGCTGATCGCGGGGTTTGTGACGGCGGTGATCCGGGAATGGCGCGACCGGTTCCTGCGGACGGGGGATGATGTGCAGACCGAGACGGGGCAGCGGTTTCTGGGCTATCTGCCGCGGATTGTGGAGGCCGCGCCTGATGCGGGCGGGACCGCCGAGAGGGCAGGGGGCAGCAAAGGGGGCTTTTGGTCACTGTTCGTGCTGCGCACGCCCGTGCAGGCGACCGAAGCCTTGCAGTTCCGGCACAAGCGCGGGGCCGATGCGCCCGAAACAGGGCAAGATCGGCAGCAGGCGGCGCGGCATCTGACGCATGTGGCGGATCAGCCGCGGTCGCTGTTTGCCGAAACCCTGCGCAACATTCGCTTTGCATCGGACGTGAACATGGCGGACCGGCCGGGACGGGTGATCGGTGTCAGTTCGGTCCGCCCGGGCGAGGGGAAATCGACCATTGCCGCCAACCTTGCGACCCTGCTTGCGGCCTCGGATGATCCTGTCCTGCTGATCGATGCCGATCCGCGCAATCCGGGGCTCAGTCGGCGGTTGCACATGACGGGCTATCCGGGGCTGGTGGAGGCGGTGATGGGCAAGGCGCCCTGGCGGTCACTGATCCGGGTGCAGCAGACGACGGGCGTGCATCTTTTGTCCTGCGAGACGCCAAAGCTGATGTCCTATTCCAGCGAATTGCTGGGGTCTGCGGGGATGCGCGCCTTGCTGGCCGATCTGCGGACGGTCTTTCCGACCATCATCCTTGATCTGGCCCCGCTAGGCCCTGTGGTTGACGCCCGTGTGCTGATGCCCGTGCTGGATCAGATCGTGCTGGTCGCGGAATGGGGCACGACACCAAAGCAGCTGCTGCGCGCGACACTTGGCCAGGAACCGGCGATGATGGACAAGGTCCTGGGCGTCGTGCTGAACAAAGTGGATATGGAGGCGTTGCGCAACTATGTCCCCTGGGCCAGCGGCGAGGCCTTCTATCAGGATTATGGTGACTATTTCAGTCCGACGGCGTGATCCGGATGTCGGACGCCGTCGCGCAAACACCTAGGTATATTTGCAAATCACGTTATGTTACAAATAGTGGCATTGGTGTGACCGGAAGACGCGAGGGAGCGTGGTGCGATGAAGTTTCCAGTGTTTTTGCTGGGTTTGGTCATTTCATCTGTCTGCATCGGCATCGCCCTTTGGGTCTGGGGGGTGCCTGTCGGCAAAAGTCTGCTATGGGCCGTGATTGCGTTCGGGGTCGGGCAGGTGCTGTATGTGGCGATGGTCGCGGCCTTCGCCACGGCGGAAAAGAAGGCGCAGCAGACAAGCCCCAAGGCGCAG
>JAAFHS010000088.1 GCA_013298485.1 Rhodobacterales bacterium | reverse complement strand
CTGCCGCTGGATATTCCGCAGTCGAACCGCAGCCTTGGCATCCTGCGGCGCGCTGGCGGGGGGCGGTCACAGGCGGCAGACCGGTTTGCAGCGCATGTGGTGGGCGCGTTCGACGAATTGAAGCATCTGATCAAGCGGCATGAAAACGCGGTGGTCTGGGGGCGGTAAGGGTGCGGGGCCGTGCATTCCTGCACAGCGATGGCGCGCGGATTGATCTTTGCGCATCTGCAATCACGCGCCATATGCGGGGCTGCAGGCGGGGATGGTCCACCGCAGATCAGGAGAAACGCTGTGACGCATATTCCGGGTATCCACCATGTGACGGCCATCTGTGGCAACGCCCAGGCGAATGTGGATTTCTACACGGGCGTGCTGCAGCAGCGGCTGGTGAAGAAAACGGTGAACTTCGATGCACCCGATACCTATCATCTCTACTACGGCGATCACGTGGGCAGCCCCGGCACGATCCTGACGTTCTTTCCCTTTGCCGGGGCGGCACCGGGGCGGGCAGGCCCGGGCATGGCAAGTGCCTATGCCTACAGCGTGCCCGTAGCGGCGTTTGATGAATGGTTGGACCGGGCTGGGGCACTGGAGGACCGGGTCCGGGTCGTGGAACGGTTCGATGCGCGGGTCCTGACACTGCATGACGCGGATGGCGCACCGGTCGAACTGGTCGAGGATGACGGGGTTACTGCGTCCGGAGGCGGGTTTCATTCGGTGACATTGTGGGAGCGTGACATCGCGCCCACGGCACGGCTGCTGACCGATGTGTTCGGCTATGTCGAGGCTGGCCATGAAACGTCGGACGGTGTGGAACGCCTGCGCCTGAAGGCACCGGGCGATGCTGTGGGCAATGTGGTCGATATCATCTGCAGCAATGCGGTCGTGCAGGCGCGGTCGGGGGCGGGTACGATCCACCACGTGGCATTCCGGGCGCGCAATGATGCGGAACAGCTGGCCTGGATCGACAGGCTGGCCACCGCGGGCCATCGCACGACGCCCGTGATCGACCGGCAGTATTTCAAAGCGATCTATTTCCGCGAACCGGGGGGCGTGCTGTTCGAAATCGCGACGGACAATCCGGGTTTTGCGGTGGATGAACCGGTGGAGACGCTGGGACAGGCCCTGATGCTGCCCGCCCAGCACGAGCCGCTTCGGGCGCAGCTGGAACGGGTGCTGCCGCGCCTGCGTGTTGCATGAAGCGGGCGGGGGCTGCGGCGGGGGCCGCGCGGGCGGGGCTGGTGCTGGCGCATGGGCGGGGCGGTTATGCCGATGATATCCTGCGGGTTTTTCATCAGCTGGATGTGGGCGATGTGGCGGTCATCGCGCCACAGGCCCCGGGCAACAGCTGGTGGCCGACCAGTTTCCTGGCACCGATGGCACAGTTGCGCCCGCATCTGGATGCAAGCCTTGCCACGATGCAAGCGGCGATTGCCGCGCTGATGGCCGACGGGTTGCCGCGAAGCCGCATCTGGCTGGGCGGGTTCAGCCAGGGTGCCTGCCTTGCGCTGGAGACATTCGCGCGGGATGGCGCGGGTCTGGCGGGGGTGTTCGGCCTGTCGGGCGGGCTGGTTGGCACCGAAGATGCGGGAACCACGCCTGAGGCTGCCCTTTACGGCCATCTGCCCAAGGCGTTTGACTACACCGGCAGGCGCGACGGCGCGCGCGTCTGGCTGTCGGTGCATGCAAGCGATGCGCATATCCCGGTCCGGCGGGTGGAGGATACGGCCTTCGTGCTGGACCGGATGGGGGCGGATGTGCAGCTGCAGATTCACCCCGGCGCGGGCCATGCCGTGCTGCGCGAAGACATCGCCCTGATGCGGGGCTGGCTGGGGTCTGCACAAAGATGAACGAGGTGTTAATTTACCCTGTGGATAACTTTGTAAGTTATTGAATTAATAAGATAAACCGTGAAATTGACAGCCGTCAATTTTGGCCTATTCCCCCAGTTTCGCGTGCAATTCCTCCAGATCAACCTCGGCCACGGGCATCTTGTTGGCCGGATTGTCGAAGTCGTATTTGAAAATCTGGAAATCGCGCCTGTAGATCTCCCACATCAGATGCATCGACAGATCGTCAAAGTAATCCTCCACCGGATGCAGGCGTTTCGGCCCGTGCCCTTCGCTTTCGTTGAACTTGGGGATCTTTTTCAGGTTCACCTTGTGCTTGGTTGTCATGTTGTTCAGTACGACCTGCATGCCTTCATCGAATTTCTCGGTGAAAAAGACATGGTTATAGCGCCCGCCATTCACGATGAAGGTGCTGACATGGCCCGACATGGCGGACCAGTGGATATCGGGTTCCATCGGTTTCTTGAACCGGATCGTGTCACGCGCAAACAGCAGAAAGCGGCGGAAGCTGGCGATCTGGTCAAACTCGCCTTTGCCATCATCGCCGCCGACGTCGATGCCGTATTTCTGTGTCAGCAGCGGGACAAGGTTGCCGCGATAGCGTTTGCCGTTGCGCTGGATACCGCAGATTTTGTCAAAGAAGGATGACAGGATGCGCGTATAGGGATTGCGCACGCAGGTGAAGGCATAGGATTTGTGCCGTTTCACATTCTTCTCGATCAGGGGCTGGCTCGCCTCAATCGCCCATTTGTGCATCCCGCCCGTCGCATCATGGATGTCGCCGTCGAAAAATTCGCCGTGATCTGAATAGAACATGATCTGCCCGATGGACGAACAGGCGCATTTCGGCACCACGCGGTACACCACGGTCTCGCTCTGCGTCATCCAGGTGCCTGGAAACCCCATGAAAACATCACTCCTGCAGCCGTTCTGCGTGGCATTTGCCCGCACCGGCACGATTTGGGCACAAAAGAGCAAAGAAATTCTGTCTTTTCAATGGACGATAAAGCACTTTAGGAAACAGTCGCCGATGAAAACGTGTGAAAGTTCCCGAAAATGGCAAAGGTTGCCTACATTCTTCTCTGCCACAAGGACCCTGAGGGGATCATCGCGCAGGCGATACGCCTGACGGCGGTCGGGGATTTCATCGCGATTCATTTCGATGCCCGCGCCAAGCGCGACGACTATGACAAAATCCGCGCGGCGCTCGCCGACAACGCGAATGTCACCTTCGCGGCGCGCCGGGTGAAATGCGGCTGGGGGGAATGGAGCCTGGTCGAGGCGACGCTGCTGGCCCTGCGGGCGGCTGCCGAAAATTTTCCGCGTGCGACGCATTTTTACATGCTGTCGGGCGATTGCATGCCGATCAAATCGGCGGAATACGCACATCAGTTCCTGGACAGTCAGGATGTCGACTACATCGAGAGTTTCGATTTCTTCAATTCCGACTGGATCAAGACGGGGATCAAGGAAGAGCGTCTGATCTATCGCCACTGGTTCAACGAACGCAATTCCAAGCGGCTGTTCTATGCATCGATGAAGATGCAGGACCGCCTTGGCCTGACGCGCAAGGTGCCTGCCGATATTGCGATGCAGATCGGCAGCCAGTGGTGGTGCCTGCGCAGGCGGACGGTGGAATGGGTGCTGGACTTCATCGCCAAACGGCGCGACGTCATGCGGTTTTTCCGCACCACCTGGATCCCGGATGAGACGTTCTTTCAGACGGTGGTCAAGCATCTGGTGCCGGAACATGAGATCCGCACCCGGACGCTGACATTCCTGATGTTTTCGGATTATGGGATGCCGGTCACCTTCTATAACGATCAGTATGACCTGCTGCTGAGCCAGGATTATCTGTTTGCGCGCAAGATCAGCCCGGATGCGAAAGACCTGAAAGAGCGGTTGGGAAAACTTTACGCGGCCCGGAACGTGCGCTTTCAGATTTCGAACGAAGGCCGCAGCCTGCATGCCTTTCTGACGGCGCGGGGCCGGGTGGGACGCCGTTTCGCGGCCCGGTTCTGGGAGACGGAGGCGAGTGTGGGGCGCGAACGCACGCTGATGATGGTGACCTGCAAGAAATGGCATGTGGCCAAACGGCTGGTGGAGCGGGTGCGGCAGGTGACGAACCTGCCTTGCGTGGATTATCTGTTCAACGAGGCTGCAACCGACCTGCCCGATCTTGGCGGTATCCAGTCGACGCTGGAAAAACGCACGCGCCACAGGCGGGCGCTGGTGCGGATGCTGTTCGATTACTGGCAGTCCGACACGCTGGTGATCTGCATTGATCCGGCATCGATGGACCTGCTGCATGATTTCTACAATGACAAGGCCGCGGCGCGGTTGCTGGAAATCGAATGCGATTTTTCGGACGACTATCTTCTGGGCCATGCGCGCCGCGTGGGGCTGGCGGGGGAGCGGACCGCGCAGGAAACGCTGGACCGGTTGCTGCCGACGATCCGCTATGATGTGAAGTTTGAAAGTGACCGTATCCGGGATGCGGGCTTCAAAGGGTTTTCACGTCTGCGCCAGTCAGGCTCGGTGGATGAGAACACCCTTGCCCTGAGCGATTTCCTTGGTATCCCGGTGGAGAAGGCGCGCGATATTGCGGCGACCGAGCATCTTTTCGTGGATTGACGCCATGCCCCATGCCTATGACCCCCAGAACATCTTTGCGCGCATCCTGCGGGGCGAGATTCCGAACAAGACGGTGATGGAGACGCCCCATACGCTGGCCTTTCACGACATCGCCCCGCAGGCCCCGGTGCATGTGCTGGTGATCCCGAAGGGGGCCTATGTGACATTTGACCATTTCGCGGCCGAGGCGGGGGAGGATGAACTGGCGGATTTTCACCGCACCTGTGCCAAGATCACGGCGATGATGGATCTGGGGGCGGGATACCGCGTGATCTCGAACGCAGGGGACGATGGCGGGCAGGAAGTGCCGCATTACCATTTGCATATTCTGGGCGGGCGGCCCTTGGGGCCGATGCTGGTGCGCTAAGGCCCGTCAGCAAAAGTGCTTTGCGGTTTTGCTGTCCGGCGGGCCGCGCCAACAACTTACCGCAAGGATCGGGTCGCAAGGGACGTGGTCACGCGGCATCTTTGGGGGAACAAAGGAGACCTGTGATGACAATCCGCTTTACCCCAATCCCCACCGCTGTCGCCCGCGCGTATCAGGCGGGCGGGCTTGATGCCAACGGACAACCGCCCGAACGGCATGTGTCCGACGGTGATGGCAATCCGTGCCGTCATTGCCTGAAGATGATCCCGAAGGGTGCGGCGTTTCTGGTTCTGGCGCATCGCCCGTTCCCGGCACCGCAACCCTATGCCGAACTCGGGCCGATTTTCCTGTGTGCTGATCTCTGCGCGGCGGGTGGTGGTGCGCAACTGCCCGAAGTGCTGGACTCGCCCGATTTCATTGTGCGGGGATATGGTGTCAATGATCGCATCCGTTACGGCACAGGCGGCGTGATCCCGACGGACCGGATCACCGACCGGGCTGCAGAACTGCTGGCTGATCCGGCGGTGGCCTATGTCCATGTCCGCTCGGCGCGCAACAACTGTTTCCAGGTGCGGATCGATCGTGACTGATCCACTCAAAATTTTAGTCCTAAAATTTTGAGTACATCAACGCCGGAACGCCTTGGGCCGCAGTCCCGCTGCGGCCGAGGCGGCCACCTCGGCGATGCGCGTGGCGCGTGTTGGCGGGGTTTTCGCGGTCTTGATCATCTCCAGCACCCCGCGCTTGATGCTGCGGGGATAGGCATCCCACTGCGCGGTGCCACCTGACGCGGCCAGGGCTGCGGCCAGATGATCCGGCACGACCAGTGCCTCCACCTCGGTCAGGAAATCCCACTGCCCGTTCGCCACCGCCATGGCAATCTTCGCCTCGCCTGCCGGGGTCATTGCGCCCGAGGCCTGCGCCCGTTCGACATGCCCCTTGTTGATCGCGGACCATGCCGATTTCGGGTTGCGCGGGGCGACCATCAGCAGGGACCGCGTCGCATCGAGGCTGCGCGGCAGGCTGTCGATCCAGCCCCAGCAGATCAGCTCTTCCACGACCTCGGGGTAGGGCACATGATCCGGGTTTGGCTTTTTCCAGATGCACAACCAGACCGTGCCGCTGCCCGCGTGGTTTGCGGCAAGCCAATCGCGCAGATCGCGGCGCGACCGGATCGGGACGACCGGCGCATCTTCCGCCGCGCTTGCCATCACATCGCGCAGGCCGGGGCATCCATCGGGGCCTCCTGGCGCGGGAAGCCCAGTTTGACCGCGCCATCATATTCAATAACCCAGCCGCCGTTGGCCCAATGCCATTCACCCGTGCCAAGTGTGTCGTGCGTGACGGTGCAATCGGGGTTCAGCGTGTAGACATCCGCAGGGTCTGCCTCCGGATACAGCACCCCGTCCACCTCGGCCCCGGCATAAAAGAACACACGGCCATCGGCGGTGGTGTAGGAGATGGCCTCCGCAGAGGCCGCGCCAGGCAGGCAGGCCGCGCAGGCAAGCAAAAGATGTTTCATTCGCACATTCCTGTCTGGTCTGCGGGGCATTCTGACGCCACTGCGCGCTTATCGCAACATCTGGCAATCGGATGGGTCGATGGGCGGCGTCTGGCCGGGGAAATAGATTTCATAGCTGAGGCCGAAGCTGATCTGCCAGCCTTCCGCTTCGTACCCCCAAGAGCCGGTGCCATGGTTCACGCTTTTGGTCACGCAATCGGGACTGAGAACGTAGATGTCGCCTGTATCGTTCTGGGATGCCATGAAGATGGTGCCTTCATCGGTTGTACCAAGGTAAAAGCGGGTGCCATCCTCACTGACAAAGGCAAGCACGGCCGGGCCACCCGCGAAGGCGGGTGTTGTGATCAACAGGCAGGCGGCAATCCAACGGGTCATTTCATGTATTCCTTCGTGGGGTTTTGGTCAGACGCAAGCCATGCCGAAATCCTTGGCAATTAGTGTGCGGCGGCCCAGCTTTGGCCTTGCCCGGCCTCGACCGTCAGCTTGACGGACAGTTGTACCGCCGGATCGCAGGCCCCCTCCATCACGTCCTTTGCCGCTGGGATCAGCGCGTCGACTGCACCTGCGTCCACCTCAAACAGCAATTCGTCATGCACCTGCAGCAGCATTTTGGCATCCATCCCGGCAATTGCGCCCGGCATCCGGATCATCGCGCGGCGGATCACGTCGGCGGCGGTGCCTTGAATGGGGGCGTTGATGGCCGCCCGCTTGGCAAAGCCCGCACCGGGGCCTTTGGCGTTGATCTCGGGCGTATGAATTTTACGACCGAAAAGGGTCTGCACATAGCCCTTTTCTTGCGCGAACTTGATTGTTTCGGACATGTATTCCTTGATGCCCGGAAAGCGTTCGAAATAGCGGTCGATGAAGCCCTGCGCCTCGGCCCGCGGGATGCGCAGGTTGCGGGCAAGGCCAAAGCCGGAAATGCCGTAGATGACGCCGAAATTGATCGCCTTGGCCTTGCGGCGCACGTCCGGCGTCATCTGGTCCAAGGGCACGCTAAACATCTCGGACGCGGTCATGGCGTGGATGTCGATGCCATCGGCAAAGGCCTGCTTCAGGGCCGGGATATCGGCGATATGGGCGAGGATGCGCAACTCGATCTGGCTGTAATCCAGCGACACCAGCACCCGGCCTTTGGGGGCGACAAACGCCTCGCGGATGCGGCGGCCTTCCTCGGTGCGGACGGGGATGTTCTGCAGGTTCGGGTCGGTGGAGGCGAGGCGGCCGGTGTTGGCACCTGCGATAGAGTATGAGGTATGCACGCGGCCCGTGTCGGGGTTGATATGATCCTGCAGGGCATCGGTGTAGGTGGATTTCAGTTTGGAAAGCTGCCGCCAGTCGAGCACCAGCCCCGGCAGGTGATGTTCGGTCGCGAGATCCTCCAGAATGTCCGCCCCCGTCGCATAGGCCCCGGTCTTGCCCTTTTCGCCGCCCGGCAGGCCCAGCTTGTCGAACAGAATTTCGCCGAGCTGTTTTGGCGACCCCACATTGAAGGGCACGCCTGCAGCCTCTTGTATCTCGGCCTCCAGCCCCGCCATCTTTTGTGCAAACGCATTGGACATGCGCGACAGCGTATCGCGGTCGACCTGAATGCCCGCCATTTCCATGGCCGCGAGCACCGGCACCAGCGGGCGTTCGAGCGTTTCGTAGACGGTCGTCACCTGCGCGCGGTGCAGGCGCGGCTTGAACGTCTGCCACAGGCGCAGCGTGACATCGGCATCCTCGGCTGCGTATTTCACGG
>JAAFHS010000087.1 GCA_013298485.1 Rhodobacterales bacterium | reverse complement strand
GGCACGACCACAAGGCTCAGGACGGTCGACACGATGATCCCGCCGATCACGGCAATCGCCATCGGCGCGCGGAACGCGCCGCCTTCGCCCACGCCAAGCGCCGATGGCAGCATCCCTGCCGACATCGCGATAGAGGTCATCACGATGGGCCGCGCACGTTTGTGGCCCGCCTCCATGATCGCGGTCATCCGGTCCATCCCGCGCACCCGCATCTCGACCGCAAAATCGACCAGCAGGATGGCGTTCTTGGTCACGATCCCCATCAGCATCAGAATCCCGATCAGTACCGGCATCGACAGCGGGTTCGACGTGATGATCAGCGCTGCCGCCACCCCGCCGATGGCCAGGGGCAGCGAGAACAGGATGGTAAAGGGCTGGATCACCGATTTGAACAGCAGGATCAGCACTGTCAGCATCAGCAAAAGGCCCAGCAGCATCGCATTTTTGAAGCCGCTAAGGAGTTCGTTCTGCACTTCGGCATCGCCTGCGGGCACCACACGCACCCCCGGCGGCAGATCAACCTTGCCCACGATCTCAAGAAACTTCGCGGTCGATGTGTCCAACGCCCCGCCCAGCGGCAGGTCGGCACCGATGGTCGCGACCCGTTCACGGTTGAACCGCTGCACCGTCGCGGGCCCCTCGGCGACCCGGATATCCGCCACGGCGGACAGGGGCACCGTTCCGCCACTGGCCGTCTGCAGCTGCAGATTGCCGATGCGCACCAGATCTTCGCGCGTCGCATTGTTCAGGCGCACGCGCACCGGGATCAGGCGGTTGTCGATCGACAGCTTGGCCAGCGCCGCATCAACATCGCCGATCGTCGCCACACGCACCACCGATGCGATCGCTTCGGTTGTGATACCCAGGCGCGCGGCCTCCTCCAGACGCGGGGTGATCTGGATTTCCGGGCGCGGCAGCGCACTGTCGGTCGATACGTTCAACAGCAAAGGCTCACCCGCCAGCGCGCGTTCAAGATCGCGGATCGCCGTGTTCAGCGCATCTTCGTCCGCCGACAGGATATTGAACGCGATGGGCCGCCCACCCGGCCCGCCACCGCCCGTCAGCTTGATCGCCCGCACATCCGGGATCATGGCAAGGCGTTCAAACACCTCGACCTCGATCTCGTTCTGCGGGCGGATGCGGCCGTTCACCTCGGCCGCTGGCAGATAGGGCCCGATCAGCGGGATCGACTGGCCCAGATCCGAAAACTTGCGCGCAAATCCGTTGTCCAGGTTTTCCAGGATCACGGCGATGCTGGCATTGCGCACATCGACATCGCCCAGCGGGCTCGATCCGCCGGTCACAAGGATCCGTTCCACCCCGTCGATATCGGCAATCGCGGCGCGCATCGCCTCGGTCGTGCGGTCGGTCTCCTCAAGGCTCGATCCCGGTGGCAGTTCGACCGACACGGAAATCCGGCTTTCATCTTCGGGCGGGAACAGGCTGCCCGGCACCTGCGCCATGAAATAGACCGATACGCCCACAAGTGCGATCGACACGACAAGGGTCACGTAATAGTTGGGAAAGCGCCAGTTCCGCATCTGGGGAATATGCCAGACTTTCGTCGTCGCCCGCACGAACCACAGATAGCCCCGCATGATCGGGCCTTCTTCGGAATGCCCTTCATCCGCATCCTTCGACCGCATCAGATAGGCCGCCATCAGCGGCGTGATCAGCCGCGCCACCAGCAGCGAGAACATCACCGCAATCGCCACCGTCAAGCCGAATTGCCGGAAATACTGCCCGGGGATTCCGGGCATGAAACTGACGGGGACGAACACCGCCACGATGGTGAAGGTGGTCGCGATCACCGCAAGGCCGATTTCATCCGCCGCCTCGATGGCCGCGCGGTACGGCGTTTTGCCCATACGGATGTGTCGCGCGATATTCTCGATCTCGACAATCGCATCGTCCACCAGAATCCCCGTGGCCAGCGTCAGCGCCAGGAACGACACGAGGTTCAGCGAAAAGCCAAGCTGGTGCATGACCCAGAATGTGGGGATCGCCGACAACGGCAGCGCCACCGCCGAAATCAGCGTTGCCCGCCAGTTCTTCAGGAAGGCGAGCACGACAAGAACCGCCAGGATCGCACCTTCGACCAGCGTCTCGAGTGCTGCTTCATAATTGCCATAGGTGTAGAAGACCGTATCATCAATCGTGGTGATGCTGACGTCGGGATGCGCTTCACGCACCCCGTCCAGTGCTTTTTCCACGACCTCGGTCACGCTGACATCGGATGCGCCCTTGGCGCGGAACACACCCACCGACACGGTCGGCTTGCCATCCGTGCGCGTAAAGGACCGCGGCTCCTCATAGGTGTCGATAACCTCACCCAGTTGCGACAGGCGCACATGCTGGCCTGATGACAGCGCAATCGTGGTATTGGCCAGCTGCTCCACCGTCGCCTGGTCGCCCAGGGTGCGGATCGCCTGTTCCGCCGCGCCGATTTCAGACCGGCCCGCGCCGATATCGGCGTTGGTCTGGCGCAACTGCTGGCTGACCTGCAGGGCGGTGATCCCGTAGCTGCCCATTTTGATCGGATCAAGCTCGATGCGGATTTCACGCTCTGCCCCGCCATAGCGGTCCACGCGCCCGACGCCCGGCCTGCCCTGCAGCGCACGGGTGATCGTGTCATCGACAAACCAGCTCAGCTCCTCCACCGTCATGTTGGACGAGGCGACGGCATAGGTTCGGATCGCCCCGCCTTCGACGTCGATACGCGTGACAATCGGGGCCTCGATCTCGCCCGGCAGATCGCCCCTGATCTCGTCGATCTTATCCTTCACGTCCTGCACCGCCGTGGCGGTTTCCACGCTCATCAGGAATTCGACAACCGTGGTCGATACGCCGTCCGAAACGGTGGATGTGACGTTCTTCACCCCCGTGATGCCTGCGACGGCATCCTCGATTTCCTTGGTGACCTGGCTTTCCAACTCCGCTGGCGCCGCCCCCGATTGCGCCACCGTCACGGATACCAGCGGCACGTCGATATTCGGGAACCGCGTGATCGGCAGGGCACGAAACGCCTGCACCCCCACCACCATCAGCAGGAAGAACAGCAGCAGCGGTGCCACAGGGTTGCGGATTGACCAGGCTGAGAAATTCATCGCGCGACCCCTTTAGTTGGATGCGGCGGGCACCGGATTGATCCGGTCGCCATCGCGCACAAAAGCCCCTGCCTTGGTGACCACCGTGTCCCCCAAGGCAAGCCCATCCAGAATTTCGACATACAACCCGTCACGGATGCCCGTCTGCACCCGCTGGCGCGTCACCAGCCCGTCAGTGACCTTCATCACCACCGGCACGCCATTATCCGACCCCAGCGCCGTCACCGGCACCACCAGTGATTTGCGTTCGGCGGCAATCACCTCGGCTTCGGCAAACATGCCCGACCGCACGGACGACGCCACATCAATCTTGATCCGCACCCCGCCCAGGCGCGTGGTCGCGTCAATCGATGGCTCCACCAGCCGTACCGATCCAATCAGCGGGTCTGCCGCACCCACCAGCCGCAGTTGTGCCGGTTGCCCGACGTCCAGCCGCATCAGATCGGATTCGGCCACATCGCCGCGCAATTCCAATGCGTTATCACGGATGATCACGAACATCGGATCGCCCGTCGCCGTCGCAATGCTGCCAAGGGTCGCGTTCCGCTCCACGATCTCGCCACCCACGGGGGCCACCACTTGGGTCCGCGTCAGGTTCAGCTCCACATTCGCCAGTTGCGCCTGCACCAGCGCCAGCTGTGCCCGCGCCGCCTCGAGCGACTGGGCCGCCACCGTCACGCGCGCCGTCGCCGCAATCGCATTCGCCGATGCCGTATCCGCCGCCGCCTGACTGGCCGTCCCCTGCGCCCGCAGCGCCGCCGTGCGTTCATTCACCCGCACCGCCTCGGTCGCCGCACTTTGCGCCTCCAGCATCTGCGCCTCGGCCTGCGCAATCGTCGCCCGTGCTGACGCGAGCGAGGCCGCATTCTGCGTCTTTTCCAGCTCCAGCGTCGTTGTGGACAGTGTCGCCAGCACCTGACCCGCCTCCACCTTGTCACCGACATCGGCCTGCAGCGTCAGGATCGGCTGCCCTTCGATCAGGGGGGCCACCTGCACGCGCTCCACCGGCCCGATCAGACCCGACACCAGCACCCGGTCCCGGACCGTCTGTTCTGTCACGGACGATACGGTGATCGCCGGCAACACCGGGGTCGTCGTCTCTGCATCAGCAGCGACCGTGGTTTCGCCCGCCTCGGCGGTCTGGGCCTGCGCCGATGCGCCGCCCAAGGTCATGCTCGCCATCAGGGCTATGATCAGAAGTTCAACGCGCATCATCACTGCCTTTTGTCATCTGCAGAATATCGTCCAGCGTCCGGTCAACCGTCTGCTGCACAAGGATCATCACATCGTCATGCCGCGGCCCCGGACAGGGGGCCTCGGTCATTGCGGCCACCACCAGCATCACGATGAACCGCGCCTGCGCCCCGAACCGCGCCTCTGCCGCATCCTGGCTGATGCCGGTGACCTGTGAGAAGACCGCGCACAGATACCGCGTAATGCCTTCGTCCATCTTTGCCGTGATTGCCGCAATTTCCGGCTTGCGCAGCGCGGCTGCCGTGATTTCAGCCCACATGCGACCGTCTTCAGGACCGCAGGCCTGCCCGCTGATCCGCTGTCTGATCGTCTCGCGCAGGCTTTGAATTGGGTCCGGCGAATTCAGAATCTGCGAAAAATCGCGCTCCATTTCCGCCATGTCGGCAGTGATCAGCGCCTCGACCATCGCGGCCTTGGATGGGAAGTAGCGGTAGAAATTCCCCACGCTCATCCCCGCGCTGCGCGCCAGATCCTGCATCGATGCGCCGTCAAATCCCTTTTCCGCAAAGGCAATGCGCGCACGCGCCAGAATTTCGGGCGTGCGCAGGTCTGGTGCCGGGACCATCGTCATCATCGGGGCCGTCATCGGGATCAACCTATCGCTGCGCAGCAGCAAGAATGAACGTTCATTCACCCATTTACGCCTCCTTCCGTAAAGGTCAACCCCGCGCTTGCGTCTGACGGCAATTTTGCGCTGAAAGGACGGGGGCAGCGTTGCGGCAACACCGCTTATCTCTTTACGCACCCGGCTCTTGCGCGGATGACCAAGTCGCCCCATGCTTTCATGACATAAATGTGAGGATAACATATGAACAACGGATTTGACCTGAACGGTTTACTTGGCGGCAACGCCGTCTGGCTTGCCATCGCCGTCTTTATCGTCGTCTGCATCTTCCTCGGCGTGCGCGTCGTGCCGCAGTCCGAAAAGCATGTCGTCGAACGCTTTGGCCGCCTGCGCTCCGTCCTCGGGCCCGGTCTGAACTTCGTTGTCCCCTTCCTGGACCGCATCGCCCACAAGGTCAGCATCCTGGAACGGCAACTCCCCACCGCACAGCAGGATGCGATCACCACCGACAACGCGCTGGTCAAGGTCGAAACATCCGTCTTCTACCGCATCACCGAACCCGAAAAGACCGTCTACCGCATCCGCGATGTCGATGGTGCCATCGCCACCACCGTGGCCGGCATCGTGCGCAGTGAAATCGGCAAGATGGAACTGGATCAGGTGCAATCCAACCGGGCCGAGGTCGCGGCCAACGTCCGCGAGCAGGTGCGCCTGCTGGTCGATGACTGGGGCATCGAGGTCACCCGCGCCGAAATCCTTGACGTCAATCTGGATGAGGCGACCCGTGCCGCCATGCTGCAGCAGTTGAACGCCGAACGCGCGCGGCGCGCGCAGGTCACCGAAGCCGAGGGTAAAAAGCGTGCGGTCGAGTTGAACGCCGACGCCGAACTTTACGCCGCCGAGCAGGAATCCAAGGCCCGCCGCGTCCTCGCCGATGCCGAGGCCTATGCCACATCGACCATCGCCATGGCGATCAAGGAAAACGGGATCGAGGCCGCGCAGTATCAGGTCGCCCTGAAACAGGTGGAGGCGCTGACCGCCGTGGGTCAGGGTGCCGGCAAACAGACAATCATCGTGCCCGCACAGGCGCTGGATGCCTTTGGGGACGCCTTCAAAATGCTGAAAGGACGCAGCTGATGTGGACAACATGGTGGGTCTGGATCGTCGCGGGCTTTGCCCTTGGCGTGCTTGAGATCATCATTCCGGGCTACATTTTCCTTGGCTTCGCCGTGGGTGCCGTCATCACCGGCATACTGGTCGGCGCAGGCGTGCTGGGGTCCAGCCTGCCGGTGGCGATCCTGATTTTCGCGCTCGCCTCGCTGGCCGCATGGTATGGCTTGCGGGCCATCTTCGGCAAACACGAAGGCCAGGTGAAGATCTGGGACAAGGACGTGAATGACTGATGCGAGGGCCACATGCCGATCCTGATCGCCATCGTGGTCATCGCAGCTGTTCTGCTCTGGCTGCTGCCGAACCCTCTCAATTCGGGCAGCAGCCGCCCGCTAAAACCGTTCTGGCACTTCTTTACCCGCCGCAAACCCTGCCGATGGCGGCCGACTGGCACCTCAGGCGAAAGCCTGCGCGCCTTTGAGTGCGAAACCTGCGGCATCACCGCCTACAGCAGCAATGCGGTGGGCCCGCAAGATTGCAAACGCGGGTTGGATAGCGGCGGTTTGTAGGCCCGCAGATGACGACTCAAGGCAACAGACCATACCGCCTTTGCCAAAGGCGGTATGCGTGGGCCACAGGGCGCGGGGGGGGCACCCCAGCTTGCAAATTCCCGCCCAAGCTGGCCAACTCCCCCCCATGACCCTTTGGATCGTCTTCACCATCGCCGCCGCCGCGATGCAGACCCTGCGCTTTGTGCTGCAGAAACGCCTGCAGGGCGGCGGCCTTTCCAGTGCCGGGGCCACATTCGCCCGCTTTTTGTTTGCAGCCCCCCTCGCCTGCGTCGCGGCCTTCATCCTTGTCCGCGCCACAGGCACCGCTGTTCCCGCACCGCCCCCCGCCTTCTGGGCCTATGTGCTGATGGGCGGGATCGCACAGATCATCGCAACCGATCTGACCGTGCGCCTGTTTCAAATGCGCAACTTCGCCGTCGGCGTTGCCTTCACCAAGACCGAAACCGTCCAGGTCGCGCTGTTTTCGCTGATCGTGCTTGCCGAAACCGTGACGTCCACAGCCCTGATCTCGATCCTCATCGGTCTGGCGGGCATTATCCTTCTGTCCCGCCCGCCTGAACCAGGGTCTCTATTGTTCGGGCCATCGGCGGTCTATGGCATGGCGGCGGGCGCACTCTTTGCCCTTGCCGCCGTCGGCTATCGCGGGGCCACGCTGGCGCTGGCGCCCGCCCCGTTTTTCCTGCGCGCGCTTCTGGCCCTTGCCGCAGCCACCACATTGCAGACGCTCGTCATGTCAATGTGGCTGGCTTTCCGCGAACCCGGCGCCATCACGCGTGTGCTGTCCAGCTGGCGCGCCACCGCCCCTGTCGGGCTGACGGGTGTTCTGGGATCCCTCGGCTGGTTTGCCGCCTTTTCGCTGCAGAACGCCGCTTACGTCCGCGCCGTGGGACAGGTCGAGATCATCTTTACCATGCTGGCCGGAACCTTCATCTTCGGCGAACGCATGGGGCGGCGTGAAGGCGCGGGCATCGGCCTTGTCATCGCCTCGGTGCTGTTGCTGGTGCTGACCCTTGGATAGGGGCGCGGATTTCACCGGGGCCAAGATCGCCCTGCTGATGGGGGATCAGGTCCTGACGTACCTGCGCGATGATTTCGCGCATCTGCCCTGGCCGGGATACTGGGACCTGCCGGGCGGGGGCCGCGAAGGGGGCGAGGCCCCGCTGGCTTGCGCCCTGCGCGAGTTGCACGAGGAGTTCGGTTTTCATTACGCGCCCGCCCGCGTGGTCTGGACACGGTGCTATCCCGACTGGAAAAGCCCCGCCCTTGCGTCATGGTTCTTTGGCGGCCACATCACCGCCACCGACATCGCCGCCATCCGCTTTGGCAGCGAAGGGCAGGCATGGCGTCTGATGCCCGTCACCGAATTCCTGTCCCACCCCCGCGCCGTGCCCTTCCTGCAGGAAAGGTTGGCCGATTGGGTGCAGGGCAGGCCCGATTGATGGGCAGAACACCGGGTCCGGCCACGCCCATCAAACCTTTCAAATAGGTTAATTTCACCTGTTTTTGAAACATCAACCCTTTGATAATAATAAG
>JAAFHS010000086.1 GCA_013298485.1 Rhodobacterales bacterium | reverse complement strand
CGAGATGTGCAGTTTCGGTCAGGCGGTCGAAAGTCTCGGCCCAGACCGGGGCGTCGGGCGCGAAACCGGCACCGGTGATGGCGACAAGGCGGCCACCGGGCGCAAGGCGCGCCAAAGCCGAGCGGATGTGCCGGGCCGTAGCGTTAGTCGTCCGGCCCTCGACATTGGCCACAGCCGAGAACGGAGGGTTCATCAGGATGACGCTCGGGCGAAGCCCCGTGTCCAGATGATCGTCGATCTGCGCTGCGTCGAAACGGGTGACGGAGCGGCCAGGAAACAGCAGGCGCAGAAGGTCGGCGCGGGTGTCTGCCAACTCGTTCAGCGCGAGGCTGCCGCCCGCGATTTCGGCGAGGATCGCCAGAAGCCCGGTCCCGGCCGAAGGCTCGAGGACCAGGTCGCGCGGCGTGATCTGTGCGGCGGCCAGGGCTGCAAGGCCCATAGGCAGCGGCGTCGAGAATTGCTGGAAGCGCTCCATCTCCTCCGAGCGACGGGTATGCGTGGGCAAGAGGCCCGCCACCTTGGCGAGGATGGGCAGCAGCGCTGCAGGCGAGCCAGCCTTGGCCAACAGCGCGCGGCCGAATTTGCGCAAGAAGAGGATCAGCGCCACCTCGCCCGCCTCATAAGCCAGCTTCCAATCCCAGGCGCCTGTCGCATCGGAGCCGCCGAAGGCACGCTCCATCTCGGTGCGCAGGCGCAGGGCGTCGATCTGAAAACCTTGTGCCAGATCGGGTTGCAGGGATTGCGCCACGATCACAATAGCGGCGGCGGTGTCGGGGCATTGCAGCGGGGCTACCAGCGGCAGCGCGGTTGCAACAGAAGTCTGAAACGTCATCGGGGATCTCCGGATTGGGACAAGGACAAACCGGCGGGGCACTCTCTCTGTCCTCCTTCGGCTTAGCCCTTTCCCGCTCCCCTCTGCCTCTCAAACCCCGGAACTACGGATGCGCGGCTTGATTTTGTTCCCTTAATGTTCTATATACAAACTCAACGCCACAAGGGAGATATCCCATGGAAGCCACGACCTTTGCCCTGCCCGCCACCCCGCGTCAGATCGCCTATGCGCGGTCATTGGCCCTGCGAAACCAGACCCTGCTGCCGTGGGAGATCCAGCAGGATCGGCGCTCCTTAAGCGCCTGGATCGACGCGCAGGCGCAGATGAAACCCCTCTCCGCGCTCGACAGCCTGCCGTCATCCAAGCAGGTCGCCTTTGCCGAGCGTCTCGCTCGAATCAAGCGCCGCGCTGTCCAGGATGAATGCTTTCGCGATAAGGGCCTGATGTCGAAGTGGATCGACGGGAATAAGTGACTGTGTGCGGTCATTGAATCCTCGCACTTTGGCAAGTTTCCGATAGTCTGGCCCTATAAACGCGGACCGGAACATCGCCATGTCATCGACAACCTCGAAAGTGCTGGCAAAGGTCAACGCCTCCTACGCGACTTGGGTCACAGCTTCCGAGCTTGCCAGTAAGATTGCCAGCGAAGACAGTGTCAGCCGTTGCGACAGCCACGTCTTCACCTTTTTGTCCGAAGTGCCCGCGAACCTGCAGCAAGCATTCATCGAAGAGATGGGGGTCAGCAAGGATGCCGTCTCAAGCGTGGCTGAGGGATTTTCTGAACTCGCGGGCTTCGACATGGCACTCCGTGGCTAACAAACCGTAGGCCGCACCACGTCGCTCCAAAGGTTGACCGCTCAAACGGATTGATTTCCGGTATGAAATACAGTACTGGATTTGGCATCAAACAGCACATCAGAGTTGCTGTCGCAGGAGAACATGAAATGCAGCGTGTGGAAGCACAAATCGCGGTCAGTGTCTCTGACCTGAAAAAAAGCCCGACCGCCATCATGGCAAAAGCGGATGGCGAAGCCGTGGCTGTGCTCAACCACAACCGGGTTATGGCCTACATGGTGCCGGCAGATGCCTATGAGGCGATGGTCGAGCAGCTTGATGATCTTGCGCTGGCAAAAATCGCTCTGGCGCGCGCCAACGAAGTTCCGATGCGTGTAAGCCTTGATGACATATGATCTTCAGTTTCTGCCCTCTGCGCTGAAGGAATGGCAGAAACTTGGCAGCACCGTTCGAGAGCAGTTCAAGAAGAAGCTCGTTGAGCGACTTGAGACGCCGCGCGTTTCCGGAGATGCGCTGCACGGGCTTGAACATCACTATAAGATCAAACTGCGGTCTTCTGGTTACCGTCTGGTCTATCGCGTGGAAGATCAGTCCGTCACGGTCACCGTCGTAGCTGTCGGTAAGCGCGAACGCAGTGAGGTCTACAAAACTGCAGCGGCGCGGACAGGCAAGCAATAGATCGATGTTCATGTCCTGCGGTGATCGACCAATTGTGGTGTGTCAGGCGGCAAGTCGATACCCGCCATTCGGAAGAAAGGCGGTCAAGACTGCAGCCTTCGCAAACCCAGAGCATGGCGAGTAATCAACATTTGCAATTCTAAAGAATTGCTTCTTTGGACGTCTAGCAAATCTACAGCATTGCGAATCGAACTATTTTGCCATATCTTAGCATGGCGGTACCTCCGCGAAGGCAATCTCATAGGTTGGCAAATGTCCGTCTCCCGCGCAAAGCAGCGTCAGGCCCAAGACAGGGTCAACCAGGCCGCAACCCTGGTTAGGTCCATTGCAAAGCCCTTCGGGGGCTGGATCGCTACGTTCCAGGAGGCGATCGGGATGAATGCGCCAGCCCTCGCTGAACGCCTCGGCATCTCACGCAACAACATCTACGCCGCAATTCAGACCGAAAAGGCTGGAACCATCTCCGTCAACCAGTTGGAAAAGATCGCCGAGGCCATGGGTGGCCGCCTCGTCTATGCGATCATCCCGCGCGAGGGCTCGGTGGAAGAGATCGTTCTAGCTCAGGCCCGTTCCAAGGCGCGGCGCATCATTCAGCGCACGCGAGCGCATATGGCGCTGGAAGAACAGACCGAGGGGCTGCGCAGCGAAGCCGAGATGGTCGAAGAGCTGGCAGCAGACATCATCCGCGAAGGGCGGCGGGATTTCTGGCAATGACCTTTGAGCTTCACGAACCTGCCGGAGCGACCCCTCTGACACCGGACGAATTGCTTGGACTGAAGGCCAAGCACATCGCGACGCGCGGCGAGCTGAACGAACTCGAAGGCGAGAACATCATCGCGGGTCTGACCTGGCTCGACCGTCGCCCGAAAAGCTTCGACCTTCTGACCGATGCCGCCGTCCGGGAAATTCACAAACGCCTCTTTGGCGAAATCTGGGATTGGGCTGGCATCTATCGGCTCACCGACAAGAACATCGGGGTGCCGGTCTGGCACATCTCGACCGAGTTGCGAACCTGTCTCGACGATGCCCGTTATTGGCGCGACCACAAGAGCTTTGACCCGCTGGCAGCTACGGCGCGCCTGCATCACCGGTTGGTCTGGATCCACCCCTTCGCAAATGGCAACGGTCGTTGGGCCCGGATCATGGCTGACGCCTATCTGGCGAGGATCGATCCGAAGGTCTTCCTCGACTGGTCTGGCGCAGGGACGCTCAACGCAGAAAGTGAACACCGCACGGCCTACATCGCGGCCCTCAGGGCGGCAGACCAATATGATTTCGATCCCTTGGTGACGCTCGTGAAGACAATCGCAAGATAGCCGTCACTCACCGCAATTTGCACCCAGAGCAGGCCAAGCCATGAAAATCTCCGAATATCAGCGCGGATATCAGGATGCCGCACGCGAAATGATCACCTGGCTGCACGAAGAGGCTGCCAGTATGAACGACCCCCATGCGCGCCGCCTCTTGGACGGAGCTGCATTCGGTCTTGGGATCAAGATCAACAGGCCAGAGCATAAACGTGCGGTGGAAATCCGCGGGCAGCATAGTGTAAACAAGCAAACCTGAGAGACTTGGCGAGCGCAGAGCCGTACGTCAGACATCTGGACGGAGCGATTATCACCTGTAGCGCGTCGTTGAAGCTCACCCGAACCGCCGTCCAGCTTCAGTGAAGGTGTACTCATTGATCATGATCCCCTCCTCGATCGCCTCATTCGAGGTGAGGTGGTCATATTCGGCCTGAAGCTGACGGTAGAGCCAGCGGGCCAGATCGCGGAAGATTTCTGTTACAACCTCCTCAGCATCGTCGGTCGGAGGTTGGCCAGTCCGGCTGAATCGGGAGACATCCACGGACATGGTGTATTCGTGATAGTAGCGACCCCGGTGACTGGCCTCGGCTGCAAGCTGATAGAAGTTCCGCCGCTGGATTGCCTGAAGCCTGTCTGCGATGCCATGCAAGCTCGTGTCCTGTGGGGCATAATCCCTGATGCTCACAGTCGCGCCCTTGGCGTGGCTGAGGTATCCCTCGAAGGCCGCACCGTCGCCCTGGCTCCAGAACCCCGAGAACCAAATGCAAGGTTTCTGGCGGGTGCCACCTCCCATAAGCCGGACGGGCCGAGTCTTGAGGTTGACCCCGAGGATGTCGCAGATGCGCTCGAAGTCGTTATAGACGGCATCCCACCAATCGTCAGAGACGGCGGCATCGCGATACCAACTGCGGGCTTTCTCCTTGGCTGTGTCGGACAGTTCCGGGAACTGATAAACCGTGGTGCAGATGACCTCAGGCATCGTAGTCCTCCCCTCGCAACGCGGCCTCAAGCCATTGATGCGTGCTGGTCCAGCCGATGGATTTCCGGTTTCCGAGATCGATGACATGCGCACCACCGCCGAAGGCGTCCAAACGGGGCCGGGAACAGGTGTAAGCGACCTCGAAACCCCAGAGGCCTGTGAGTTCGACCACTTCCGCCAATCGCAGCACGAAGCGTATGACACCTTCGATATCACCTTCCCCATCATCGTCACGGAACCAGAGGATTGAGCTACCGGGACCGTCCTGCTGCGACAGGGCAAAGCCCGAGTATTCCGGATCGTCCGATCCTTCCTCGTCGAGATGCAGGCGGGTCAAGAGATCAAGCGCAGCGATAGCTTTTTCGGGCGAATCTACGTCGAGGACGCAGGAAAAGTGGGTGAAATAGTCGGCCATGGTGCCTCCAGAAATGAGAAGGCCCGGCCAGAAGGCCGGGCGGATTGGAACATGCGTGTCGAGAAATGCTGATCACGCGAAGTCGGCGTGCGCCCGAACCTGAGCCTCTGCATGGGCCTGTAAGAGCTCGCGGTAGTAGCGTTTACGCGCCGCGCGCCAGCTGCAGACGGCCAGCGTGTCGGGATGCAGGCGACCGATGGCGATACGCAGCATCGCGAGTGACGTGATCCCGGGCGAGACGCCGAGATTGAGGTATGCCCGGCTCATTTCAGCGGACCTCCACGACGGGTGGCGTCAGTTGCGGATCGACGAGCGCCTCAATCTTCTCCGTGCGGCCCATCCAAACCTCGGGCCGGATCGCCTTGACCCAGTCGGTGAAGCTGGGGATGAAGCCGAGGTCTTCTCGGACATGCTGTTCGCCCACCCAGCGGGTTGGAATGATCCTGCCGGTCGACAGCGTGATCGTCGGCCCGAAGACTGTCTCGGAAAGCCAGATTCCAGCCGCATGATGAAACATCGCGCGATGGCGGAAATCCGCAGAGTGGGCCTTCGAGCTATCGTACCAGGCATGGATGGGCTGGTAATCGTCGACCGTGCCGCCCCATTTTTTCACCGAAGAGAGGGCGTGATGATATGGATGTGCCATCGTCGCCCCTCAGAATTCGTGGGTGAAGAGTTCGGACGACGTGAACCGTTGGTTGAACTCGAGATGGATGCAGCGGGCACCGGCGTCGAAGCAGAACTCGCCATAGGCGCCGTCGTTGTTCTCCCAACCGCCGTGAGTGTCAGCGAGCAAATCGTAGGCAAGCTGCTCGACGACATCGGTAAGCGACAACTGCCGCATCTCGACCGCCGGGTTGTCCCAGGTGATCGCGGCGTAGGGGATTTCTACGGAAGGGAACTCCACAGCGACCTCTCCTGCCCAGGCGGAGATGCTTTCAATTTGGCCGCTGTCACCCTCGCCATCGAAGGTCACGGTGACATGAGTGATGCCAGCGGTGGACAGCGCATCAAACAGGCGCTCCTGGTTGGCAGGACGCAGTTCTGCCTCGCGGTCAGTTTGCTTGAGGTGGGCCGCAAACACCGACGCGAAGTCGACCACGGACGGCGGCATCGGCGCCGCGAGGGTGGGTTCAGCTTGTGTCATGGAATTCTCCGGAAATGAGGGAAGGGTCGGAGCCAGCCGGGCGATCTCTTTCACCCGGCAAAGCTCGCAAGACCCCCCTGCCCTCCTCTGTCTCTCGGTCGTCACGCCGCGATCTGCAGGGCCCGCGCCGCGAAGGTGCGCCACAGCGGATCGACAAGACTGGCATCAAGAAGATCGGCGTGGTGACGCAGGCGCTGCGCCAGATCGGCCTCACTGCAATCCGCTGCGCGCCCTGCCTGCGCGCGAAGCTGGCTCGCCTCGCTGACGACGGCGCGCGCCTCGGCAGCGCACGTCACCGGATGGCACCACTCTACGGCGCCTTCGCGGGCGGAACCTGCGAGAACGAGACGGTCTTCCCGGTCGAGGATCGCCAAAAGCTGCGGAGCCGAATCCGGCGCGAGCTCTTCGGCATGTTCTATTGCCCCAACCATGGCCTCGGCCAATGTGGGAAAACGATCGAGGACGGTGGGAGCGTTCTCACCCGAAATCCAAGCAGCGGGGGTCGGGCGCGACAGCGTCAGCGCAAAGGGGAGGCTCGGATCCGGCACAGCATTCTGCGGGGGCAGCGTGAAGCGATGCGGTCGCGAAGTCGGCTGAACCGGAAGAGAGAGGTCGAACATGGGAAGATCTCCGACGGCGCGGGAAGCCGCTCTCCCCGCCTCGGCCGTCAAAGACCAAACCGCCGCCCTCTTCCTCGAAGGGGCGGCAGCGATAGGTCCGAGGACGGATCAAATCTTGCCGAGCCCCCGCAGGCTCAGCTCAGTCCCCGCACCGACAATGATGTGATCGTGCAGCGTCAGGCCGAGATATTTGCAACCTTTCTGGATCTCCTTGGTCATGCTGAGGTCGGCTTCCGATGGTGTCGGATCGCCTGACGGGTGATTGTGGATCAGGATCAGGGCGCTGGCATTCAGCATCAGCGCCTGCTTGATGACCTCACGCGGGTAGACCGGAACGTGGTCGACCGTGCCGACCGACATGAGCGCGTCCGTGATGACGCGGTTCTTGCGGTCGAGATAGAGGACATGGAACTGCTCCACCGGTCCGCGAACGGCCACGGCGCAATAGTCCAACACTGCCTGCCAACTGCCCAAGACGGGATTCTGGCTAAGGTAGCGGCCGAGGATTTCGCGGGCCTCAAGGATGATGGTTTCTTCCTGGGGGGTCATGGGGTCTCGCTGAATTGCGCACATCGAAGCACCCTGCCCTCTCGGGCGGGGCCAGTGTCGTACTGCTGGAAAGAAGGAAAGCGCGACCGCCGCGGATGCAGACGGTCGCTGTGACGGGACCTGCCTCAGCCGACCCGGTCGAGGAGCTTCTTGGCGCGCCCTTCCATGTCGAGGCGGGCATCCTGCTGGGTTTTGTCGCGCGCAAGCCGCGTGATCCCCTGCACGAAGTCGAAGATGCTTTCGGGCGGGCGGCCCTCTTCCATCAGCACCTTCTCAATGATCTTGCCGGATTCAGACTTGGAGAAGCCGCGTTTCCGCAGGAAATCATCGCGGTCTTCATCCGTGCGCGCGACGATCTGCTGTCGCGCCGCCTTGATGCCGTTCACGAAGCCCTGCGGCGAGGAATTGGCGAAGCGCCTCAACGCCGGCGCCGCCTCTTGGGCAAACCGCGAGGCCGCGTATTTCGAATGGCGGATGGTGATCTCCTGAAAATCCTCGACGCCCCAGAGGTTGCGGTTCTGGCAAACTGCCCGCAGGTAGAAGCTGGCCATGCCGAGGGTCTTGGCCCCCACCTCCGAATTCCAACAGTAGAAGCCCCGGAAGTAGAGATCAGGGGAACCATCAGGCAGCCGCCCCGCCTCGATCGTGTTATGATCATCGACCAGGAACAAGAAGACATCGCGGTCCGAGGCATAGAGCGTGGTCGTGTCGCGGCTGATCTCGACATCGGGGTTGTAGACCCCGGTCGACCAGTCGAGCACGCCCGGCACCTTCCAGCGCGTGTCGCCGGTGCCATTGCCCGCGATGCGTTGCACCGCCTCGACCAACTCGTG
>JAAFHS010000085.1 GCA_013298485.1 Rhodobacterales bacterium | reverse complement strand
AAGTTACCCCCTTGGCCCGGAATGGGATGCCAAGCTGCGCAGCATTCAGTCCACCTATGCGTCCGACAACGAACGCGTCATCGCGGCCCTGCGCGCCGTGCAGGACGAGTTGCGCTATGTCAGCTTGTCCATCGGGGATGGCGGGCTGCTGGCGCGTCCGCCTGCGGTGACGACCGCGTCGGGTTTTGGTGATTGCAAGGACAAGGCGCTCTTGTTGCGCACCATGCTCGATAAAATGGGAATCGAGGCTTATGTCGCCCTGACCGATCTGGACGAAGGCCGTGGGCTTGCCGATCTGAAGCCTGCGCTCTGGTCGTTTGACCATGCCATCGTCAAGGTGATCATCGACGATACGCCCTATTGGATGGATGCGACCGCGTCACATGAAGGGGGCGATCTGTTCACCGCGGCAACCCCCGATTATGGCTATGCCCTGCCGCTGACGGGCCCCAACCAGCAGCAGCTTGAGCCGATCAATGTGGGTTACACCTCCACCTGGTCCAGCAACGTTGACGAAACCTATGATTTCTCGTTGCTCGGGGTCTATCTCACCGTCACGACAACCTGGGAAGGGACGGCGGCCAACAGTTTCCGCCAGCAACGCGGGGCGTCGTCGATCACGCGCATCTCGCAGGATTATCTGGATTTTTACGCGGCCAAGTATCCGGGCATCCGGCTGCTGGCCCCGATTGCCGTGACCGACGATCTTCTGGCCAACCGGATGACGGTCGTGGAACGTTATCTGATCCCGACGCCCGCCCTGTATGAAAACGGCCTGCGCGAGGATTTTGAATTTGCAGCACAGGATTTTGCCGATGGCCTGCCACCCCCGGGCCTGCAACCGCGTGTGGCACCGCTGGATCTCGGTTCACCGGTCAATTATTTTCACCGGGTGTCGGTCTATGACGCGCCGATAGACTTTACGCTGCCCGACCCTGCGAGCCTTTACAACGATGCCTTCTCTTTCAGCTTCAACGGCTATGGCGGTGACGACGGCGAGATGACACTGGAATGGTCCTACAGTTCGGCCAGCCGGATCATCGCGCCAGAGGCAGTTGACCAGGTGCTGAAGGATGCACGGATCGTGGCGGATAATGCCTGGTTCACCTGGGATTTGCGGCCCTGAGGGCGCGCGGCTACCGGTTGAAGACCCGGTTGGGGTGCAACTCGCCTGCTTTGTAGATGCCCACGGCGACCGCACGGCCCTGATCGCTCGCCCAGGCCTCCTCCCCGTAGGCGACGGATGAGGTCAGCACCATGCCCGCATTGCCATTGCGCAGGCGCGCGGCACCTTCCGGCGTCGCGGGCAGTTCCGGCAGACCCTGCAGCGCCACCTCAAGCGGCAGCAGGTGCCGGGCCAGTGCCTCGGTCTTCGCCTCGGCCTCCACCACCGCCATCGTGATCCCGTCACGGGCGTCAAACGGGCCGGACCAGACCCGGCGCAGCCATGCGACATGGCCAAGGCAGCCCAAAGCCTGCCCCAGATCGCGCGCGATGGACCGCACATAACCGCCCTTGCCGCAGACCATGTCCAGTTCGGCATGATCCGCATCGGGGCGCGACAGCATGGTCAGGCTTTCGACGTAAAGATCGCGCGAGGCAAGATCCATCGCGACCCCTTCGCGCGCCAGATCATAGGCGCGGTCGCCATCAACCTTCACCGCCGAAAACTGCGGTGGCACCTGCCGGATATCGCCACGGAACGCGGCCAACGCCTGCGCGATGTCATCGTCGGTCGGGCGCAAGGTGCTGCTGGCAAGGACAGCGCCCCCTGCGTCGTCGGTCGTGGTCTGCGTTCCGAACTTGACCATGAAATGATAGCATTTCAGTGCATCGGTGACGTAGGGGATGGTCTTTGTCGCCTCGCCCAGGGCCACGGCCAGAACGCCTGTGGCATCGGGATCAAGCGTGCCTGCATGACCCGCCTTCTGCGCATCCAGCGCCCATTTGACCTTGTTCACGACAGCAGTCGATGTGATGCCCGCAGGCTTGTCCACCACCAGCCAGCCATGCACCGGCTTGCCCTTTTTGGTGCGGGCCATCAGTTCGCAACCGTCACGGTGCCGATGATCGGGCCCATGGGAAACCCGATATCGTCGCGGTCAAGGTCGGGCGCATAAAGCCGCGAGATGGAGCCATCAAGGAACAGTGCATTCGGCGTCTGCAGCGCATCGCGGAACAGCCGCGCGAAGGCATCGAAATTCACGGCGGCCCCCGAGATGGCGAAAAATGCGGTCTGCCCGTCAGGACTGACGCCGACACCGTTGCGCACATAGAGCGAAACGCTATCGGGCAGAAAACGCGGGTGCAGATCACCGTCGATCACCAGCATCGGCCCCGATTGCGTGGCATAGCGGCAGGCGGGCGGGGCGGCGGCATAGGTGCGGCTTTCGATGACGGCAAAGCCATCGTCGCGGATGCAGAACACGCCATTGGGCAGCAGGCCGAAATTGCCCGGCCCTTCGGATGTCACAAGCGGGGTCTGCTGCACGCCGTCTTCGATGTAAAGGCCGACGGGGCGGCGGTCGGGGTGATACATGCCTGCATTCATCGCGAAGGTCAGCGCCTCGCCTTTTTCGCCAAGCAGGGAATTTACCGCGCCAAAGCTGCCCAGATTGCCATCCGGGCCTTGGGAGAACAGCCGCAGATCCTCGGTCGCCTGCACGTCGCAGACGGTGTAGCCCACACCATCGAACGTCATATCGCGGCAGGCCGCATCGGCAGCACCGGGCATCAGGAGCGCAAGCGGCAGAAGCGCGCGCATTTATGCCTCTTCCTCGTCATCCTTTGCGGCGATATCGCGTTGCACCACATCGCTGCTGAACAGACGGCGCGTCTCATCCAGCCTTGCATAGGTCTCATCCGCGCGGAACCGCAGGTCGGGCGCGTATTTCAGGGTCAGTTCGGATGACAGGCGGCGGCGCAGTTCGTGCTTGTTGCGCGCCAGCGCTGCAATCGCCTCATCCACCGTGGCCCCGCCCATCAGGGGCATGACATAGACGGTCGCGACCTTCAGGTCGGTCGACAGCGACACCTCGCCCACCGTGATCGACATTGCATTCAGCGCCACGTCGTGAATTTCCGCACGGTTCAGCATGTCCGACAGCGTGCGGCGGATCAATTCGCCCACGCGCAACTGCCGCTGACCGGGCGCGCCGGGGGTTTGAAAACGTTTTGCCATGGCGCGTGCTTTATGCGGTTTTGCCGCGCGCTGCAACGGCGGGGTTTCCGGATGCGGTAGCATCCGCTAAAGCGGATGCGCATGCAGGGGAACGCCATGACAGATTTGCCGGGACTTGTGGTAACCGGGGCATCGGGCCGGATGGGGCAGATGCTGGTCAAGATGATCGCGGCATCCGGCCGAGCACGGCTGGTGGGGTGCCTGGAACGCCCAGGGCACGCCTGGCTTGGCCAGGATGTGGGCGAGGCGATGGGCGGGGCAGCCGTCGGCGTCAAAGTCACGGATGACGCGCTGGAGGTGTTTGCAAAGGCGCAAGGTGTCATCGACTTCACCACGCCCGCGGCATCGGTGGAATTTGCGGCGCTGGCGGCACAGGCGCGCGCCGTGCATGTGATCGGCACCACGGGGCTGGAGCCCGGCCATCTGGCCAGGATCGCGCTGGCGGCACATCATGCGGTGATCGTGCGGGCGGGGAACATGTCGCTGGGGGTGAACCTGCTGGTCCGGCTGACGCAAAAGGTGGCGCAGGCACTGGATGCCGATTGGGATATCGAGGTGGTCGAGGCGCATCACCGGGCCAAGGTCGATGCGCCATCGGGGACGGCCCTGATGCTGGGGCAGGCGGCGGCTGCGGGGCGGGGCGTTGATCTGGATGATGCCATGGTGGCCGGGCGGCACGGCATCAGTGATGCACGCGAGCACGGCTCCATCGGGTTTTCATCAATCCGGGGCGGCGATATCGTGGGCGAACATGACGTGATCTTTGCCGCCGACGGCGAACGGATCGTCCTGCGCCACATCGCCACCGACCGCGCCATCTTTGCGCGCGGCGCGCTGAGGGCCGCCCTTTGGGGACAGTCGCAAAAACCGGGCGAATATGACATGATGGATGTGCTGGGGATCTGAGTCGGGGCCGCGCGACCCGTCTGTGTTCCGCAGTGCGAAAGTGATCCGGTCGTACGTCTGCCGCGTATTTTGACCATTCTGACCATGGGGACAGCCATGCTACGCTTCTTTTCTGCAACGGCGCTGGCCGTGTTCAGCGCGATGCCGGCGCAGGCCGATTTCGTGCCGGTCAGTGACAAGGGTGAATTTCTGGCGATGCTGGAGGGGCGCGAGCTGCGCCTTGGTGTGTTCCAGATTGCCATTCAGATCACGCCGGACGGGCAGATCAACGGATCCGCGCTGGGCTGGGACATGCGCGGGACCTGGGCCTGGGAAGACGGCTATTTCTGCCGCGAGATCGACTGGAGCGGCGAGGTGATCCCTTATAACTGCCAGCTGGTCGAGGTGAGCGGGGACGAGAAGATGCGCTTTACCGTCGACAAAGGGGCGGGCGACGAGGCGACGTTCAATCTGCGCTGAGAACCGGAGGCCCGTCGGGTCTTGTCGAAAATTGACGGCTGTCAATTTACATGTTTTGAGCATATAAATCAGGTGGTTATGCGAAATTGCCCGAAATTTTCCCCGATTTTGTTAACCTTTGACGCAACCTATTGATTTTGAAGGATAACAAGGCAGGGGTGCGTTAACCTTTTAGGTAGGGGACGGCACTGACTGCCTAAGCATCAGAAATCAATGGCAATTCCCTTCCGCTCCCAGTCGCCATAGCGCACAGGCTCCGGCCCGTTGCGGCCGCCAAGTTCGGGGGCCGGGGGCGGGACTTTCACGGCGTTGCGCCGTGCCTCAGCCTCGGCCAGCGCACGGATGGCTGCGGGCGGCAGGGGCGGGGCGGGATCATCGGTCATCAGGCATGCCTTGTGGGGGGTCTATCCCTGATATACGGCGGAACGGGGCCTGGACAAGTCTGGGACTGGACAAGTCGGGGATGACACGCATGGCGGAAGGGATAGCTGCACGCAGCGCGGCAGTGGCGCTGCTGGATGCGGTTCTGGGGGCGGGGCGGATGCTGGCAGGCGTCGATGATCTGCTGGCGGGCGTGGCCCCGGCCGACCGGGCGCGGGCAATGCGGCTGGCCATGACGGTGCTGCGGGCGATGGAGGGCGTGGATCAGGTGATCTCGCCGCATCTGCGGCGTGTGCCCCCCCTGACGGTGGTCAATGTGCTGCGGGTGGCGGTCGTGGAAATCGCGGGTGGGGCTGCCGCACATGGCGTGGTCAATGCTGCGGTCGAGATCGTGCGCACGGGCAAGCGCACGGCGCATCTGACGGGGCTGGTGAATGCCGTGCTGCGCAAACTGGGCCAGGATCCGCTGGCCGGGGCGGCGGTGCAGAAGCTGCCACGCTGGATCAGGCAGCCCATGGTGCATGCCTACGGGCGCGAGGCCGTGGCGGCGATCGAGGCGGTGCATGCCGCCGTCCCGCCGCTGGATATCACGGTCAAGCCGGGCGGAGTGGCACCGGAGGGGGCGGTGCTGGCCAGCGGATCGATGCGGCTGCAGGGTGGGGGCCAGGTGACGGGGCTGCCCGGCTATGCCACGGGCGACTGGTGGGTGCAGGATGCGGCGGCGGCCATGGCGGTGCCGCTGCTGGCCCCGCATGTGGGCGAGCGGGTGCTGGATATCTGCGCCGCCCCGGGTGGCAAGACGATGCAGCTGGCGCGCGCCGGGGCGGAGGTGACGGCACTGGATATCTCGGGCCCGCGCATGGGGCGGGTGGCGGAAAATCTGGCGCGCACGGGACTGCAGGCGCGGCTGGTCGTCGCGGATGCGCTGCAATGGGAACCGGAGGCGGCGTTTGATGCGATCCTGCTGGATGCGCCCTGTTCAGCCACGGGCACGATCCGGCGGCATCCTGAGTTGCCGTTCGTCAAGGACGGATCGGAACTGGCGGGACTGGTGACCCTTCAGGCGGCCCTTCTGGACCGGGCTTTAGGATGGCTGAAACCGGGGGGGCGGCTGGTCTTCTGCACCTGCTCCTTGCTGCCGGATGAAGGCGAGGCGCAATTGACGGGCGTTCTGGCGCGGCATCCGGGGCTGCGGGTGGAGCGGCCGGACATGCGGTGGGTGGCGCCCGCCTGGATTACGCCGGATGGCGGATTGCGGCTGCGCCCGGATTACTGGGGCGGGATGGACGGGTTCTTCATGGTGCGGCTGGTGCGGGCGTAAGAATTTTCGGCGAAAATTTTTGGGCGGTGCTTTGGGCAAAGGCCGGGGGTTTCACACCCCCCAAGACAGTGGTTTCTTGAACCAATGGCGAAACCACTGTCTAACCCGTGGGATATTGGGACAGAGAGGAAGATGCAGGTTTTGTGCTATTTCTTTGGGGCGAACAGCCGGTAATAGGCCCAGTCCGGCAGGAATTGTGACAGCCTGAACAGCCAGCTGAAAACCGTGGGGAAGCTGACCTTGAAACGGTCGGTGTTCATGTGTTCCCACATCGCGCGCGCGGCCCCTTCGGGTTCCATCAGGAAGGGCATGGTGAAGTCGTTCTTGGCGGTCAGGCGCGTGCGGATGAAACCGGGGTTCGCGACCTGCACCTGAATGCCGCTGCCGCGCAGATCGGCATAGAGCGATTCCGCCAGCGCCATGGTGCCCGCCTTGGAGGCCGCATAGCCGATGGCACCGGGCAGGCCGCGAAAGCCCGACAGCGAGCCGGTGATGACGACTTGGCCATGCCCTTGGGCCACAAGTTGCGGCATCACCGCCCCGATCACGCGGGCGCAGCCGGTGAAATTGATGTTGCACATCGCCTCCACCTGTTCGGCGTTCCAGGCCTGCGCCGTGGTGGGCCAGTAGACGCCTGCAAGGAAGACCACGCCGTCAATGCGGCCAAGGGTGGCCGCGGCGGCAGTGACCGAGGCGCTATCGGCGACATCCACGGGCAGGGCGCGGGCCGGACCGGGCAGGGTGGCAACAGCCCCGGCCAGCGTATCCGCGCTGCGGGCGGACAGGATCAGCTCCACCCCTGCGCGGCTCATCATCTGTGCGAGGGCAAGGCCCAGCCCTTCGCTGGCACCGACCAGCCAATAGCGTTTTCCGGTCCAGTCCTTCATATCCTGGCTTTCATCCGGGCACCTTGCGCATTGTGGCGACCAGTTCGGCCACGGTGATGCCGAATTTGGTGAACTGGCTGCGGTTCATGATCGTGCCATTTTCCATCAGATACATCCAGTCGGTCACGTTCAGCACATGCCCCCCGGCCTCGGGTGTCAGGCGGATGCGGTAGGTCATCATCACGGCGGCCCCTTTGGCGCGACCGGAGCCTGCACCGACGACATCGGGGGCCTCGGCGCGGATATGGCCATCGGCGTTCAGGTGCAGGGTCCAGACGCGGTCCTGCACCGTGCCGCTGTCATAGTGAAAGCGTTCTTTCAACGTGCCGGTATTGCCCTCCCAGGATCCATCCATATGCGCGACAAAGCGCGAAGTGACGCGGCCCGTCGGGCCATAGATCAGACCTTCGCACAGGATCGGGCCGCTCAGCTGCTGGCGCAGATCGAACAGGGGGCCGCTTTTACCCAGATCATCGGGATGCTGGGCGCGGAAGCCGAGGATGCGTTTGGTCAGGATGACGAGGCAGAGGGCGATGATTGCACCAAGAAGCAGCGACAGGGCAACGGACATGCGTTCAGACCTCGGGGATTTCAGTGCGGGCCATCAGCGTGATGGCGGCAAGTTTCAGGGCGCAGGGCAGAAAGGCATAGAGAAGCGACAGGGTCAGGATGGCGCGGGCGGGATTTGGGCCCGTGGCGGTAAAGCCGTTCGCCTGCAGGATAGGCAGCAATGTGGCGGCGGCAAGGGCGAGTGAGAGTTTGGAGACAAAGGACCACAGACCGAAGGCGGATGCCTCGCCGCCCTTGCCGATGGCGGCCATGCGGCGGGCAAAGATGGCAGGCAGCAGCGTCATATCGGCCCCGAGTGCGGCACCCGAGGCGGCACAGATGATGCCGAAGGCGGCGGTATCGCCGGGGCCGAGGGTGGCGGACCAGATGAAGGCCAGGATGGCCAGGACCATGCCGGCCATCAGGCTGCGTTTTGCGCCGTAACGGGCGGCGAGGCGGGACCAGAGGGGTGTGCT
>JAAFHS010000084.1 GCA_013298485.1 Rhodobacterales bacterium | reverse complement strand
CAACTGAACCGGCAGGCACCGATCACGGTGCCTCAGCAAGAAGAACAAGGGGGCGCGGGCGGATGCCACCTGGGCCGGCCTCTGACCGCCGCCTTGTCCCCTCGCCGGATGCGGACTCCCAGCATCCGGCGAGGGTCTTCCACCCCTCACATCAGAGAAAATCCGCATGACCCATTTCATCAATTCGAGAGAGACCATCGTCACCGAGGCGATCGAGGGGCTGGTGGCCTCCTCGGGCGGGTCATTGGCGCGGCTGGACGGCGGTCCGTTCATCCGGGTCGTCGTCCGGGCGGATTGGGACAAATCCCGCGTCGCGGTGATATCGGGCGGCGGGGCCGGACATGAACCGGCCCATGCAGGATTTGTCGGCCCTGGCCTTCTGACCGCCGCCATCTGTGGCGACGTCTTCGCAAGCCCGTCGGTCGATGCTGTTCTAGCAGGAATTCTGGCCGTGACCGGCGAGGCGGGCTGTCTGTTGATCGTCAAGAGTTACACCGGCGACCGGCTGAATTTCGGTCTTGCGGCCGAACGTGCCCGTGCCCGTGGTTTGAAGGTAGAAATGGTTATCGTGCAGGATGATATCGCCCTTCCTGAAATCAGTCGGCCGCGCGGTCTGGCAGGCACGTTGCTTGCGCACAAAATGGCGGGGGCAGTGTCCGAAGGGGGCGGGGATCTGGCGGCTGTGGCCCAAGCCGCGCAGCGGGCTGCCTCAGAGGCCATGACCTTTGGCATGTCACTGGACACCTGCACGGTGCCGGGATCTGCAAAGGAAGGCCGCATCCAGCCCGGAGAGGTGGAGGCAGGGCTTGGCATTCATGGCGAGCCGGGGGCAGGGCGGATTGCATTCCAGGGCGCCCGGCAGGCCATCGCGCAGATCGCCGGAATTCTGGCGCCACGGATGCAACCGGGCCGTCATGTAGCGCTGCTTAACTCGCTTGGCGCGACGACTGATCTGGAGATGCAGATTCTGGCGCGCGAGTTGCTGCACAGTCCCATCGGAATACAGATCACCCACATGATCGGGCCCGCTCCGATGATGACGGCACTGGACATGCATGGGTTTTCGCTGACCGTCTGCCCGCTGACGGAAGCTGACGCGGCCCTGCTCGGCCAGCCAACAAGTGTACGCGCCTGGCCCGGGATGCGGTCGATCAAGGTCGCGGCTGCCCTGCCCTTGCCAGCAGGGCTGGAGGTCTTTGAGCCGGTGGCGTCAGACAGCCCGGCCAACCGGGCTGTGGTGCTATGCGCATGCCGGGCGCTGATCGCCGCGCAGGCCGACCTGAACGCGCTGGATGCCAAGTCGGGCGATGGTGACACCGGATCGACGCTGGCCACGGCCGCGCGCGCGCTGAAGGCGCGGATCGATCTCTTGCCGCTGGCCGACCTGACACAACTGTTTCGCGCCATTGGGCAGGAGCTGAGCAAGAGCATGGGCGGATCGTCCGGTGTGCTGCTGGCGATCCTGTTTGCGGCCACGGGCGACGCTCTGTCGCGCGGCCTTGGTCTGGCAGCGGCGCTGAGGGCGGGTCTGCAGCGGATGCAGGAAATCGGGGGTGCTAGGCTGGGCGACCGAACGATGATCGATGCCCTGCAACCGGCACTTGTTGCCCTTCCAGACGGGCTGGCTGTTGCGGCGAGCCGAGCGCGAGAGGGAGCGGACCGGACCGCCGAGATGACGCGGGCCAAGGCTGGTCGCGCGGCATATATTGGGGCGGCGGAGCTTTCTGGCCACATCGATCCCGGTGCCGAAGCTGTTGCGCAGGTGTTAGCGGCGCTCGCCGCTCGACAGGACCGTTCGGAGAGCATCTTGGGGATTGAAGAGCCGAATCCACCGGGCTGTTGAATCAGGTCAGTTCCGCTGAAAGCTCTTTGCAGCGCCCTTCCAAGGCAATCCAGGTCGACTGCATGTCATGGCGTGTGGCTTTCTCAAAATGCAGCCAAAATAGCAGCCGAAGGATCCAACCGGACACCTGCATGGTCTTTTCGCACCTGACACAGTTTCCGGGCAGAGCTTCGTAGCAGCACTCGACCTCAAGCTTTCCGATCGGCATGGGGTTGACCAGCGCCCAAGCGTGCAGTGGGTCAACGCGGGTGAGCGTCCATCGGGCAACCGGCCCCCCGCGCGGCTTGGACATGGCCGTCGTGCCTGCGCGAAACGGGCCGTGAATCTCGCCTGCTTCTTCGTGCGGGTCCCAGTCTGGCCACTTTGCAACATCGGTGGCGATGCGCCAGACATCAGAAATGTCCCCGGCGATTGTTCGTTCCTCGTAAATCTTCATGGTCTTTCCAGTATCAAGAATAGCGCCTGCCGGAGGATGCCCAAGGTCAGGTCTCCCATGGTCCTCACAACAGCCAAAGTATGAGCGGCATAGTAGCTGCGAAAAACTGCTCAAGTTATCACGCCTGCCGTGCAATAACGATCAGATGGACTGGCGCGATTTTCATGTACTGGCGGTTCTGAGCAGCGAGGGCTCGCTCGCGGGGGCTGCCCGCGCCCTGGGCGTCAATCATGCGACCATCTCGCGCCGGATCGCCTCGCTTGAAGCAGACGTGGGTGAGCCTCTGGTTCGTCGTCTTGCCCGCTCCACGCCGTTGACTGAAAAGGGTCGTGAGCTTGCGGCAATTGCGACCGAGATGCTGACATCAGCGCAGAGGATCGAGCGTTTGGTCAAAGCGACGGGCAGTTCCCTTTCCGGCACTGTGCGACTGACGGCGCCACCGGTCTTTGTCAGCGAGACACTGATCCCCACGCTGCCATCCTTTCGCAGGCTGCATCCACACCTGCGCCTGATCCTCTCCTCCGACGCCCAGCTTGCTTCACTGGACGCGGGGCAGGCTGATCTTGCGGTCCGGCTCGTCCAGCCGACTGGCCGTCAGAACATCGTCCGCCGCCTTGGGGAAATCACCTATGGCCTCTTTGCCTCTGTTGACCATGCGGCACTGCCGAGTGAAGACTGGCAGTTCATCGGATTCGACGGTGGTTTGGCAACTAGCCCACAGCAAGCCTGGCTGGAGGACTATGCAGCCGGACGCCCGTTTTCTGTGTTGACCGGCGATCTTTACGGGCAGCGCGCAGCGGCTGTGGCTGGCCTTGGCGTTGCCTTGTTGCCCGAGGGAACCGACGCCTTTGTGTCAAAGCTCGTTTCCGTTTCCAAAGATAGACCTCCGCCACGATCCGCCTGGATGGTCGTTCATGTCGACCTAAGGTCTTCACCGGCGGTAAGGGCCGTTGCAGACCACATCGTCGGCCTGTTTCCGAAAAACCGCGCCTCGGGCTAACTCAATCGTATCGAACTCATCGGAGAGATGCTGGGCACAAAAGCATTACCAGACCCTTGTTCTAAGGTTTGTCTTCGGAATTTTGAGACGATCACGGGCCTAGCCTGTGCCCAAGTAGGCTTCATCTGGACACTTCGCCCGCGAGCACTGCGCGTCCATGGACTGCCAGTATTGCCGCAAACCTTGGGCATCCGAACCGCCGGATAACGTTGACAATTCGGCTCTCATAGGTGTCTTGACCGATCAGCCTACATAAATCCGAAGCGTGAAACTGCCAGTTCTTGCTCGGGGCCGCCGAGATCAGCCGCTGCAGTTCCAAGTCCTCCTGAGTCAATTCGCTCTTCGGCACCGCATGCGTATCTGTTGTCAGACCGGTATCCGGCGAAGTCCGCCACCGGCGCATGAAACCCAGAAGAAACCCCGCAGGTACTGCAGCATTCCCGCGCGCTCTGTTGAACGCAAGGAAGCGCTCCCAGATGACCTGCGTATCGACGTTCCAGCAGGCGAGCGACGCTTTCGCAGCCTTGATAAGGTCGGCCCAGGGCGTTCGGTAGACGTTGGTCCCAGCATCAATTTCGATCCTTCCTGCAAAGATAGTTTTGTTCTTAGAATCTCTAGATAGTGATGTGTCGCCTGAGGCTGGCACGACATCTGGCAGCAAATCGACAGTCTCGTGCGCTCCGAACCGGAACAGCCACGGGGCGAACTTGCCATTTGGCTTCCACCGGACCAGCGCCAATCCTGACGCGGCGAGCTCGACCAGCAGCGCCGTCAGATGCTGCCGCGAAACCCCCATCTTCTCAGCGAGGTGCGCCAGCGTGAACGCCGCCGTCCCGCGCTCGAGCCCGTTGTAGCCGTCCTTCCAGGCAATCCCGTCGAGGATGATCGTCGCAAGCTTGTGGGCCGCCGTGGAGAGCGGCGTTTCGGTGATGCGGCGCAGGATGGCACCGGTCGTGAGTTCCATGATGTGTCGTTCCGTCCTGGGGCGACACCAGACCGCGAGGCGTGCAAAATTTCGTTCCAGCAAAGGCATTTGCCGGTTGAACGGACCCAAAGCTCGCGCTAGATTCCCACTACCACGAGGAAATCAGTGCGGCGTCGGGTCTATGGTCTGGCGTCGTTTCTGTTTCTGGGGATCCGGTCTTTCGATCGTTTCGGGGGAAGGCCGTGGGGCAGGTTCTCAGTAGTGAACCTCTTCGTGTCCGTAGCTGCCTTCATAGTCTCGCCACTCGACGAAGACGGACCGATGCCAATAGGTGTGACAGTCCGCCGGTACAGCGAGATCTGAGGCAGTGGGAACCGCCGACACGCTGCTCCGACGGCGGCTGTATTCGCCTTGAGCGCCATAGGTGCCCATGTAGACCGATCCCCAGCTGTAGCAGTCGCCGTCAGAGTTGCGTCGCTGCTGGTAGGTGATTTCGAACACGCGGATCGAGCGGACGAAGTCAAACGTTGGATCGGAGATGTCGACATCCGCCCGGTCTTGGACGAGCTGAAGCACCCAAGGCGTTGCCGGGATTGAGACGCGCGGCTCACCGCGAACGCCGATGTTGAATAGGCGCTCGATCGGTTTCGCCTCACCACGGAAAGTCGCCCGCATCGGGCAGTTCCAGATCTGCAGCGGTGGCTCGATCGGCCACGGCGTGATGCGGCGGATGAAGACTGCACGGGCATGCGCGCATTCTGCCGAGGCCGGCCAGCCCCCTGCGAGGCAAAGAAGGATCGCGCAGTCGACAGGGTAAGCCATTGCCGGAGTGACGGTTGCGGTTGAGAGACCGACACCCAGGAGGAGGGCAGGGAGGAGAGGTTTCACGGGAGGTCCTTCTGAGCTGGCTGGATGTTGAGGAAGGTTGAATAGGCCTCGGTTGCCCTGTGGGCTTCCGACAGGGCGCGATTGCGCTCTGTGTCGAGGCACGCGATGTGGATGCTGACGGCCGCGAAGTAGGCCTCGAACTCGGCCGCGATTTCAGATCGGTACTCAGCGAGAACCGCCTCGGGGAGGTCGGTGACCGGCACTTCGGGCGGCAAGCAGCGAATCACCTCTGGTTGTGCGAGGGCTGCGGAGCTCACAAACAAGACCACAGTGATCGCGACCAGATGCAGCTCTCGTTTGCGCGTCGGAAGCGCCAATCCGGCCGATGAACTCGCTCCAGGAATCCGCAAAACTGCCAATTTTTCTTGAGCTTTTTTCAACGTCTGCGTCTCACAACTTGGCTCCGTTTTCTCGAGGACCGACCGGTGCGGTTGCCTTCATGACACGCCGACCGGCTCAACCGAAGGTTTGGCCATACGCCCTTCTTTTATCGTGTTTGTCATTTTTGTATTGAATACGCCATACTTTCTGTTAGGCATCGCATCACAGAGAAATCTGCGATACAACGTTCCCAACAGATGATCCGAGGGGACCCTATGAATACCAAACGGCGCGCATTGCCTGTCTTGCTGGAACGCGATTTCCGCAAGCTGGCCGCTACCGAAGGAGCGACTGTTGAGATCGAGTGTGTCAGTGCGCCTAACCCCGACGAGCGGTTTTCGGGGGAATGGCTGTTCTACGTTGTCAGCCCCACGGGCGAGCGCTTCCTGCTGGTCACGGCCCTTGCGCGGGAGCGCATCGTCAACTCGCCGATCGGCATGTTCGGGCTTGCCTTCGGCAAGCTCAACCTCGACCATCTCGACGTACCTGCTGTCGCTGGCGCTGTCTGCACTGGCATGCGGAGCCGCCCCGGCGGAAGTGATCCGCTGGAATGATCCGGAAGGGCAGGGCGGTGAAGTCCAGCTTGCAGCACTTGATACGTCCGTCCTGCGCTATGACGGTCAGGGACAGCTGATTGTTCTCGTTCGTCCAGAACAGGGTGAAGAAGAGACCCGGGAAGGGGAGGGGGCAGAAGCCGCCGTCGATGTGTCCTACAGCACCAAGGGTGTTGCAGCCCCCAGGGACGTCCTGCCCTCGATCCGGTTAATTGCCACCCGCTACCAAGACCATCCGGCTCTGGCACGGCTCAAGCTTTCGCCCGCCGAATGGGCCGCGTTCTTTCAGGCGATGATCAAGGTCGAGAGCAACTACACCCAAGGGGCTGTAAGCCATGCCGGTGCCCTTGGTCTTGCGCAGCTGATGCCCGGGACGGCTGACTACCTCAACGTCGATCCTGCGGACCCAATTGAAAACCTTGACGGCGGCGCGCGTTATCTTCTCGAACAGATGGCCGCCTTTGGCAGCCTGGAACTGGCCCTTGCCGCATACAATGCAGGCCCCGAAGCCGTGCGCAAATATGAAGGCGTGCCACCCTACGCCGAGACCCAATCGCACATCGTAAAGGTGATGGCGGTCTATGACCGCATCCTCACCGAGCTCTGACCCAAGAAGGACAAATCCCATCATGCGTAACGAACACGTGGCTCTTCTGGGCCTGACCCTTTGTACCCTTTTTCTGGCGCAATCTGAGCCCGCCTTGGCGCAGGTGGTCTTCACCAAGGCCGAGACCGTGGCCACAGGCGTTCTGGCCTCCTTCCGGGGCACCCTCGCGACCGCCTTCTTTGGCATCGCCTTTGTGGTGACCGGGTTCCTTGCGGCCTTCAACCGGATCTCCTGGGCTTGGGTAGCCCTGGTCGTGGTCGGTGCTTTCCTCGTCTTCGCGGGTCCCGCCATCGTCGCCAACCTGCGTTCGTCCTTCAGCTGAGACGGGATCAGACCCATGGAGAAAAGCGCGGTCATACTGGGCCTCTCTAGACAAGCCAAGTTTCTTGGCCTGCCGATGCCCTATGCCATGGCAGTGGGAGCAATGACCGTGCTGCCCTTCATTTTATTCAAGCCAGTCTGGTGGTTTCTGACCGCCCCGGTCTGGTACGGGCTCGCGCGCGTGGCCACCAAGCTGAACCCGAACGGGCATCATGTCTTCGCGGTCATGATGCAGGTGACGCCGATGGCCATCCTACGGAAAGGCCGCCGTCATGTTTCTTGAGCGGGAGGGTTTGCGGGGCAGGGGACGCGCGCTGATCCCAGCGGACCCGAAGATCTATGCGCATCTGCCTTACGTCATCGAACTTGATGACGAGGTTGTGCGCACCCGAGACAACGGGCTGATGATCTCGCTGGAGGTGACCGGCATCGACGGGATCACATCCGGGTCGTCGGCGATCACCGCCCTGCGGGCCGGGTTCGCGCACCTCCTCGACACTCTGGATGAGCGCTTCAGCTTCTATCTGCACCGCATGATGCGCCCGGCCCAAGCCCAGTTGAAGCCGATCCACGGCCAAAGCTTTGCCGCCGATATCGACCGGGCCTGGGGTGGTGAGCTGCAGCGCCGGAATCTGCAGGAATCCGTGCTGATCCTGACGGTCGTCCGGCGGCAGGTTGCGCCCCTCGCTGTGCCCCTCTTTGGCAAGGCGGCCGCAAAAGTTTGGGGCGAGGATACCGACCGGCGGTTGGAAGAATTGCGCGAAGTGGTCTCGATCCTCGAGACCGGTCTTGGGGTGAAATCCCATCGCCTCAATATCAGCGATGGCACCTTGATCGGCTTTTATGCCTCGCTTCTGACCGGCGAGTTGCGCAGCAAACCCCGCAGCGCCTTCGGCATCATCGCCGAGGATGCCAGCGATGCCGCCATCCGTTTTGGCAATGGTCAGTTCGCGGTGGAGGAGGGGGCAGACACGCCGCGCGTCGGCGCTGTCCTCTATGTCAAATCCTATGCCACTTCGACCTGGCCCGGCATGCTTGATGCACTTGGGGCCAGCCGCGACACCATCATCACCCACAGCTACACGCCAATCGAGCGCGGCAGCATCACGGAACGGGTGAAGCGCCGGGTCGCGCAAATGCGGGCCTCCGAAGACATCGCTGCCACGATTGAGGCCCAACTCTTCGAGGCCGCAGACAAATCCGAAAGTGGCGAACTCG
>JAAFHS010000083.1 GCA_013298485.1 Rhodobacterales bacterium | reverse complement strand
GAATGCGTCGAAACTGGGCCATGCGCAGGTGATTGATGCACGCTCGGCGGCGCGGTTTGCGGGCACGGCGGCGGAGCCGCGCGCGGGCCTGCGGGCGGGGCATATTCCGGGGGCGCGGTCGGTGCCCTATGCCGATGTGCTGAACGCCGATGGCACGATGAAACCGCTGGCGGCGTTGCGCGATGTGTTCGCGGGCGCGGGGGTGGATTTGGCAAAGCCTGTCATCACGACCTGCGGGTCCGGGGTGACTGCGGCGATCCTGTCGCTTGCGCTGGAACGGCTGGGCCACAGGAACCATGCGCTGTATGACGGGTCATGGGCGGAATGGGGCATGTATGATGATCTGCCGATTGAAAAGGGGCCTGCCGTCTAGGCAGGGAATGACATGCTTGAAACACTGAAGCCACAGCCTGCCGACAAGATCCTGACACTGATCCAGATGCAGAAGGATGACCCGCGCGACGGGAAGATCGACCTTGGCGTGGGGGTCTATAAGGATGCGACGGGCCTGACGCCCGTGATGCGGGCGGTGAAGGCGGCGGAAAAGCGGCTGTGGGAGGTGGAGGTCACGAAAACCTATACCGGCCTTGCGGGCGAGCCTGCGTTCAACGCGGCGATGGTGGGCATGATTTTGGGTGATGGCTACGCCGACCGTGCGGCATCGGTGGCGACCCCGGGGGGCACAGGGGCGATCCGGCAGGCACTGGAACTGATCCGGATGGCCAGCCCGCAGGCGCGCGTGTGGCTGAGCAATCCGACATGGCCGAACCATCCGTCGATCATCAAATATCTGGGCATGGGCATGGCGGAGTACCGTTATTTCGATGCGGACACGCGGGGCATTGATTTCGAGGGGCTGATGGCGGACCTTGCAGGGGTTGCTGCAGGGGATGCGGTGCTGCTGCATGGCTGCTGTCATAACCCGACGGGGGCCAATCTGGATGCGGGGCAATGGGCGCAGGTGGCCGATCTGCTGGCATCGCGGGGGGCCATTCCGTTCATGGACCTGGCCTATCAGGGCTTTGGCGACGGGCTGGAGGAAGATGCAGCAGCGACGCGGATGATTGCGGCGCGGTTTCCGGAGGTGCTGATTGCGGCGTCATGTTCGAAGAATTTCGGGATTTACCGCGAACGCACCGGGGTTCTGATCGCGCTGACCTCGCCGGACCGGAAGGCAACGGTGCAGGGCAACCTCGCCTTCCTTAACCGACAGAACTACAGCTTTCCGCCCGATCACGGCGCGCGGCTGGTGACGATGATTCTGGAGGATGACGCCCTGCGCGCGGATTGGCAGGCGGAGCTGGAAGAGGTGCGGCAGAACATGCTGACCCTGCGGCAAGCCCTCGCGGATGAATTGCGCCGTGCCACAAATTCGGACCGCTATGATTTTATCGCCCATCATCGGGGCATGTTCAGCAGGCTTGGGCTGACTGAAGCACAGGTGGAGGTGCTGCGGGTGGATCACGGCATCTACATGGTCAGCGACAGCCGCATCAACATCGCGGGGCTGAATGCGCGGACGGTGCCCATTCTGGCCGCGGCGATTGCGAAAGTGGCGGGATAGCGATGCAGCTGGAAGGGTCATGCCATTGCAAGGCGGTGACCTTTACCGTCGAGGCCTATGCACCCTTTCCCTATATGCGCTGCTATTGCACGATCTGCCGCAAAACGGCCGGCGGCGGCGGATATGCGATCAACCTTGGGGCGCATGCCGCCACACTTGCGGTGAAGGGCCGCGAAAACGTCTGCATCTATCGCGGCTATGCCACCGATGATACGCAGCGCGCAGGCACGGCAGAGCGGCACTTCTGCGGCACCTGCGGGTCGGCGCTGTGGGTCTGGGATGCGCGCTGGCCAGACCTTCTGCATCCGCATGCGTCGGCCATTGACACCGACCTGCCGATCCCACCCGAAAACACGCATATCATGCTGCCGTTCAAGGCAAATTGGGTGACACCGCATATCCGCCCGGGTGATGCGCAATTCGGCGGCTATCCAGATGCGAGCCTTGCGCAATGGCACAAGGCACGGGGATTGGCGGACTGACGGGCCGGGCAGAGATGGTCTGCCCGGCCCCATTTCAGACCAGCGATTTGCGGAAAATCACCTTATCCTCGCCCGCTGCATAGAAGTCGCGGATGCGGCCTTCTTCGCCATAGTCATTTGCACGATAAAAGCCCCGTGTTGCCGTGAACGCGGGCAGGCCGGAGGTTTCCACCAGCAAGATCCGCTGTCCGCGTTTGGCCAGCATCGCCTCAACGTGGCGCAGCACGGCTGAGCCGTGGCCCCTGCCCTGCTGGCCGGGATCAATGGCAATCAGGTACAGGTTCCACGTCCCCTCGGCCATACGTTCTGGCGCTGCATAGGCGACGCCGATAGGGCCGGACAGATCAAGCGTCAGCCAGATGTCGGGGCCATCGGGCATGGCCAGATAATCGCGCGTCATGTCGTCCAGCATGTCGGAGGGAAAGAGGCCGGTCGCGTCGATGACGGCCCGGATTGCGGGCAGATCAGCGCGGACAAGCGGGCGGATGGTCATCTTGGTCATTGTCAGTTTTCCTTTGATATCGTTGATTTTCGGGCTGCCGGCACGCAGACATGCGCCAACAGATGCAGCACGTGCTGTTGGATCTTTGATATCCTGATGACGTCGTCCAAAGACCGGAACATGCCTTATCACGGCGGTGACCACAGCCCGGATGGGCAGGTCAGCGGCACCGTGCGCTGATGTCACCCGACAGGTGACATCAGAGGGTTCCCGCAGTCTCCAACATAAAACTCCTGTGTGTGCTGGGGTTCGTGTGATCCAGCACACCACAATTGTGCGCAACCCCCGGATCATTTTCAAGTGCCGTCCGGGGATCGCACTTTTTTGCGGGAGCCCGGGATTATTCCTGCGCCGTCATCGTCATTCCCTGCAGGTGTGGCGCGAACTGCCACCCTTGCACAAGGAGTGACCCCATGAACCGGATGATGACCGCCGCTTTTGCACTGATGCTGGCCGCCGGACAGGCGCTTGCCGCGCCTGCCGTGACGGCGGATAGCGCCAATGGCCCGATCCTGACGACCGAAGATGGCATGACGCTGTATACGTTCGACAAGGACAGTGACGGTGTTTCGGCCTGCGAAGGCGATTGTGCCGTGAACTGGCCTATTCTGGCCGCCGAAGATGAAGACGAGGCGACCGAGGGCGACTGGGCCGTGATCACGCGCACGGATGGCACCTATCAATGGACCTACAAGGGCAAGCCGCTGTATACGTTCAAGGGTGATGCCGCCGCCGGTGATGTGACAGGCGACGGCAAGGGTGGCGTGTGGCACGTGGCCAAGCCCTAAATCTGAAAGCTGCCGATGGGCGTTCTGGACGAGATCGAGGCTGCCATCCCCGCGCTGCGGCGCTATGCGCATGCGCTGGTGCGGGATGGGCAGCGGGCCGATGATCTGGTGCAGGACTGTCTAGAACGGGCCGTTGCCAAACGCCATGCCTGGCGTGGTGACGGCCCGGTGCAGGCCTGGCTGTTTCGCATCCTGATCAACCGCCACCGCGACCTGATCCGCGCAGCACCGCGCCCGGGGCATCTGGTGGCGGTGGAGGACCTGCCGCATGAACCGGCCACGATAGGCGGGCAGGAGGCGCATCTTGATCTGCGCGATCTGCATGATGCGATGGGACGCCTGCCGCCCGATCAGCGCGAGGCGCTGCTGATGGTGGTGCTGGGGGGCCGGAGTTTTGCGCAGGCTGCAGCCATCCTCGAGATTCCGAAAGGCACGCTGATGTCGCGCATCGCGCGTGCACGTGCCACCTTGCGCGTCCTGACGGGGCGCAGCGCCGATCCGCGCAGCCCTGGAAAGGCTGCGGGGCAACCGAGAAATGTAGAGACATGACCGACGCAAACCGCCTGACCGAAGATGACCTGATCGCCTATTTCGAAGGGGCGATGCCTGCAGATGCGGCCGCGGATCTGGCAGCGCGTCTGGCGGATGACCCGGACGCACGCGCGATGCTGGCAGGCTGGGCGGCGCAGAACACGGCGCTGGCGGCGCTGTACCCTGCCCTTCCGGGCGATGCGGTGCCGCAGGCCATGGCAGATGTGATGGCGCGGGCACGGGCGGATGAGGTGCCGGTGGCACGGGGGGCCTGGCGGATGGCGGCGTCCGTGGCCATTCTTGCGGTCGGACTGGCGGGCGGGTGGTTTGCGCGCGATCTGATGCCGGGTGCGACGCGCGCGCAAAATGTGGCGGTTGCAGCCTTGCAGGCGCACCAGACCTTTGTGGGCGAGGTGAAGCATCCGGTCGAAGTGCTGGCCTCGGACGCGGAACAGATGAACACATGGATGTCCAAACGCCTTGGCCGCGACATGCGCCCGCCGGACCTCGCGGCATCGGGTTTCACCCTGCTGGGCGGGCGGATCGTGCCGTCAGCGACGGGGCCTGCGGGGTTTTACATGTACGAAGATGCGGCAGGCCAGCGGATCACGCTGTACATTCTGCCGGACGGGGCGGCAGGCAGCCGATCCTTCCAGTTTGCGCAGGACGGGGCGACGCAAAGCATCTACTGGCTGGATGAAAACCTAAGCTGCGCCGTGGTGGGCGATATCCCGCGTGACGTGCTGCGCACGATTGCGGTGTCGGCGTATGATCAGCTGATCTGAGCGGTCCCGTCAAAAGCCGAAGGCGAGGTAGTCACGCGCATAAGCGTCGCGTGCGGCGGCCTGCAGGTCTGGGATCGCATGGATGGCGCTGGGCGGGGGCGGTGTGTCCACTGCCGGACAATCCTGTCCGACCTCGGCGGCAAGATAGGCGAGCCCTTGGGCCATCCGCCCTTCGCGCAGGACCAGATCGGGGCCCTGGAACTGTGCGAATCCTTGCAGCACGGCGGCCTGGCTGGCCCAGTGCGCATCCACCTTCTGCCCGGTCTGGCCTGCAAGGTTCGTCTTCACAAAGCGCAGGAAACCCATCAGGGCCGCGTGATAATCAGCCTCACCCGCAAAGGTGGTGCCGGGGTCGGGCAGGCTGACGCCATGCGCCGTGACCAGGGCCTGCCAGACATCGGGCCGGGCCCCCGACAGAACGCGGGTGCGGAATGCGGCATCGGCGCGGGCCAGCGGATCGCGCAGGACGGTAAAGCTGCGATGGCCGGGGGTGGCGCGTTTCCACTGTTTCAGCATTTTCTGGGTGAAGTCGCGCGTGACCGGGCCGAGAGCGGCCAGCCATGTTCCCACTGCATCTTCGGGGCCGCCCTTGATGGGCATGTACAAAAGCCCGCCCGCCGCCAGAAAACCGGGCACGGCGGGGCCGCGACGGGGTTCGAAGTTCGGGGTGCGGGCAAGGTTGAAGCGGTCGAGCCGCGCCAGCGATGCCGCCATGTCGTCAAGGTTTGCGACCTTGGTACCGATCTCTTCGGGGTTCTGCTTTTTAAGTGATCCGTCCAGTGCCTCCAACCGGCCCTTGGTGCCGAGAAAGGCCGCGAGGCCGTTCAGGACCTCCAGGCTCTGGATATCGTCATAGTCGATGTAGAACGCCGTCTGCCCGGTGATCTGCAGATGGTGCAGCAGGTCGACCTGAAAGGCCTGCAGATCGGTCAGATGCGTTTCGAACTCGGCCCTGTCAAACCGCGCCTGACCGGATTTCAGATGTTTGGCATCGGTCAGTTTCCACTGCCCGGTCGCCTGTGCGATCTTCAGGCTGACATAGCTGTCGACCGGGTTGCGCGTGAGAATGATCTTGGCGCAGGCCCGGTCGTCGAGCACCGCGCGCGTGACGCGCGGGTCATGGTCGTGGAACAGACGGAAACCCGCCAGCCCGTCGGTCTTGGCCTGCAACCGCGCAAGCAGGGCCATCGGGTCCGCGGCGCGCGCCGCCATGTCGATGCCCAGCAGGCTGAGTTGCCCCTTTTTGCCGATGAAATGCGGGTTGAACACCTCGCCATGGCAGTGCAGACCGGGGATCGCGTTGATATTGGCCTCAAGGAAATTCGAACCGGTCCGCATTTCCGCGAACATCACAAAGCTTTTGAAGGCGGGCATCTACTTCACCAGATAGGGGCGGCCGCGCCGGCCGTTCCGGGTGCGCTGATCATCGCTGGCGGGAAAATCGCCCATCAGGATCGGCTGCATGCCCTGATTGCGCAGGTTCTGCAGGAACTGGCCAAAGCCGGTCAGATCGGCCATGCGCGGCACTTCGGTCAGCCGCCGCAAGGACCGGGGGCTGATTTCATCGACGATCATCTGCAGGGGTTCCATGGGGTTTTCGACAAATTCCGCCAGCGTCCAGACCCGCACCCGCGCCTTGACCCAGCTGGCGCGCATCACGCCCAAAGCCTCGGTCTCGATCTTCTGCAGGCGGGCGGCCTCTTTGCGGATATCGCTGAAATTGGTGTTGGCATGAAACAGCGGCACGGCCCAGGCACCCGAGATCACCGAAATCTGGGCATTCGCATCACCGCAGATGAAGGGCAGCGCCTCTTGATTGTCGGCGGGGCCGAACTGGAAACACTGCCGTTCGCCACGCGTGTTCCAGATCAGGTTGGTGAGGAAGGATTTCGGGTTGTAGTCGCGCAGCAGGGCGCTGTCGGACATCGCACCGTTATAGACGGTTTCCCCCCCGGCAAAATGCACGCGTTCGGGCGCAAAAAGATGCCCGTGGGCGCGGGTGCCGCTGACCTTGCCGAGCCAGGTTTCAAAGTTCTCGAACAGTTCGGAAAAGCCTTCGAATACCGAATAGGGGGCGGCGGTGCGCCCATGTTCCAGATCATAGCTGGGAAAGCGGCTTTGCATGTAAAGGCCCGCACGCCCCTTGATACGCCGCTCAACCGCCTTGGCGAACAACCGGTCGATCTTGCCGGGGTTCGGTTCGGCCGCCTGGGTGGCCGCATCACCCAGAAGAAATGTCTGGTACAGCTTTTCCGCGCGCGGCCAGATTTTGCGGGCGACAAAGCAGTCTGACCGGCGCAAAAGCTGCAGGTGATCATCATAGAAGATATGCGGCTTGCCCTGAAAATCGAACTTCGACAGGGTCAGCGAGCGGCTTTCGACATGGCCCGAGACCTGCCGCACCAGCGTCTGGAAATAGGATTCGTCGGGGATCCAGACGTGGCGGAAATAGGCGTCGATGTCGGGGCGTTCGGGATTGTCCAGAATTGCGGTCAGGGTCTGACGCGTGAGACACCACCACTGGCTGCCCAGATGCGGCACGATGCCCGGCGGAATGCGTCGCCGCAGACCGATCTTGCGCTGCAGCCGGACATAGAAATCGAACCATTTGCGACTTTTGCGCCATGAAAACGGAAACCGCATGGTGAACCGTTCGAGGTTCAGCCCACCGATCGTCCAGCCGACATCTTCGGTGGTGACGGATTCGATGAAATCGGTCTTCGGGCGTTCATCAAGATAGGCCACCAGTTCCGACACGGGCCGCAGCGGCAGGCAGGAACCTGAGGCCAGATAGACATGCCGGACGCCGGGAAATTCACGCAGCATCATGCTGGCTGCCGCCTGCGTGCCGGCAACGATCCCCCAGGTGCCCCATTCGCAGGCATAGCGTTTGGAAAACCGGACATTCGTCAGATCAGCCAGGGCGGCGAGCAGCCCCTGATATGCCTTGCGGGTGACCCGCGCATCGACATGGATGACCACCGGGCAATCGCGTTCGGCCCAGTGCCGGGCCACCAGGGCGGCACGGTCCAGTGCGGTGTGACACATCATCAGAAACCCGACGGTCATGCCCAGTTGCCTTTCGACATCAGCCCCAGAATCTCCAGCTGACGCCAGTTGATATACTTCTCGCTCCACTTGCACCAGAAATCGGGCTGGGCGGCCAGCCCGTCGGCATAGGCCTTATACTCGGCGCTGTTGGCATAGTGCTGGCGACGTTCCATTTCCTCGGTCGCCTTGCCGCTGAATGTATCCAGAAATTTGGCATGCAGCAGGCAGCCCGATGCCTTTTCGCCACCCGACTGATCATAGACAAGATTGAGCCCGCGGGGCAGCAGCATATGGGTGGAGCTTTCATAGGCATAGCTGCGATGCCATTTGACCAGCGGGGTCTTGTTCAGGGCAGGTGCCTTGGCAGGCGCGTCGGCAAAGAACACGCGCGCGCGGGGCCCGCCTTGTATCCACAGATTGCCCTGCCACGTATTGCGGCGGATCGCGTAATTGCCGCTGTCGAAATACTGCGCAATCTCGAACGGGTCCTGGTCTTC